>NZ_CP009687.1:2100659-2400753 GCF_001042715.1 Clostridium aceticum
TTCATTAGTTTCTACTTTCTATCACCTTTTTTATTGTTTCTTTCCACCATCACTGCAAGTTTTTCTTTGATTTTTCCCGTAAAATAGCTGGGACTTTTTAAAAACTGTATATTATTTTGCGGAGTCTGATTTTGCGATTTTTTAAAAACATTCCATTCTTCAATACTTAGAATGTCTAAGACTTCTACACTTTTATTATACAAAACTAAAATATAAACCTTGTCTATAACTTGAACAATTGTCAAACTTAAATTTGTAGATAAAATTGTACGTTCTAGCACTTTAGCTGTCCGTCCCTCAAAGTACAAACTAGACTTTTTACCAATAAAAGCAGTTGTATAGTAGGCAAGAAAAATCACAAAAACAGCTATGGTACTTATGGCAAAAAAAGTATAAATAGTGTTGATCATTATATCTCCTAACTAAGGTTGAATAATATTAACCAATAACTTTTTTTACGGCTTCAATAACACGGTCAGCTTGAAAAGGCTTAACAATAAAGTCTTTTGCCCCTGCTTGAATAGCTTCAATAACCATAGCTTGTTGACCCATGGCTGAACACATGATAATTTTGGCATTACTATCTATCTTTTTTATTTCTTTTACTGCTTGAATACCATCCATTTCTGGCATGGTGATATCCATAATCGTTAGTTGTGGTTGTAATTCTTTATATTTCTCAACCGCCTTTTGTCCATTTTCAGCCTCACCAATGACCTCAAATCCATTTTTTGTAAGCACATCTTTCACCATCATTCTCATAAATGCAGCATCATCAACTATTAAAATACCATTAGACATATCCTTTTCCTCCTTGATCATCTTTAAATACTTGTTTAGCATATACAAATATTATTAAACGTTACTTTCATTTTATATTAATATTACTACTGTGACAATCTAATTTACTCATATACTATTAGAAATTTTTATACATCTATATTTTATCGAAACGCTTATTGGGATGAACAATGTCAGTTATTCTTATCCCATAGTTTTCATCAATCACTACAACCTCTCCTTTTGCAACATATTGACCATTTACCAATATATCTAAAGGTTCCCCTACTAATTTATCCAGTTCTATAATCGTTCCTGGACCAAACTCCAGTACTTCATTAATTCTTTTCGTAGTTCTCCCAAGTTCAACAGTAACTTGAAGGGGAACATCTTGAATTAAAGCAATATTCTCAGGTATTCCTTTGTGAGATACTTGATCAAAGGCTTGAAAAGTAACAGGTTGAACATTTACTTTGTTGTCTTGCTGTGGTCTTGTACTCTCTTGTTGCACGCTATTGTTTAGTGCCATATTAGAGGTTTGTTCATTACTTTTCATTTGTAAAGAGTCATTGCTAGGAACTGTGTGGTATGGTTCCTCTGTTGGAGCAAGCTCTTGCATACTCGTACTATTGCTAGATGGCATAAGAATATCAATCATTTCTTTTGCAAAGTCTAAGGGAATTAACTGCATGATTTCACTATCAATCAAACCTTCAATTTCCATTTTAAAAGCAATTTTTATAACGCTTTCTTTTTGTTCGCTAAGAATACTATTAATATCATTTGACTGAAAATCCAGTTCAAAAGCCCTTGGAGGATGTATATCTATTTTTTTAGCAAACATCTCTGAAAGAGAGGTGGAAGAAGATCCTACCATTTGATTCATGGCTTCTCCAATAGCACTTAGGTGCAGTTCTGACAAAGGATCTTCAGTAACTGTACCACTTCCCCCCATCATCAAATCAGTAATTATTTTCACATCATCTGTTTTTATTATTAAAAGATTGGTTCCCTCAATGCCTTCTTTGTACCTAACATCTACTGCTACAAAAGGTATAGTATATTGTTGAGCAAGTTCCTCCATTGTTATAACAGAAACCTTTGGGGTTGTAATAACTACTTTATGTCCTAATAGAGTAGATAAAGTTGTAGCAGCAGTTCCCATACTAATATTACCGATTTCTCCAATTGCATCTTTCTCCATATCTGTAAAAATAGATACAGTATCTTCCATTGAATCCACTGAACTAATATCACTGCCACTAAGGAGAGCATCAATTTCTTCTTGAGATAACATATCACTCATCTAGTTCATCTCCTCCCTTATCAATTTTTGTTACTTTCATCGCTATCTTGTTTTTTATCGTCCCTGGTATACCTAAATATTTTCGTTTATCTCCTACTAGGATTTCTGCCTCTTCATTTGCTAATTGATCCAAAACAATTACGTCCCCAATTTGTAACTCTAAAAAATCTTTTACTGTTATGAAGGTGGACCCTAATCTAGCAGTTACATGTATCTTACTTTTTTCAACACGTTTTTTTAGTGATTGTTTATCCTCCTCTGTAACAGCTTTACTCACACTAGAAAACCAAAATTTTGTACTTAGTTTTGCTAAAATAGGTTCTATAACGATATGAGGTATACATAGATTCAACATGCCTACAACGTCTCCGATTGCTATATTTAGTGTTATTAGCGCAACTGTTTCATTTGGAGAAACGATTTGAGCAAACTGAGAATTTGTTTCTATTTTTTCTAAAGATGGCTGCAATTCTATAACATTTTCCCATGGATCAATCATTAAGTCTATTACTTGCCTCATAAATTTCTTAATAAGGGTAATTTCTATTTCAGTAAAAGTACGACTTTCTTCATAACTTTTACCACTTCCACCTAAAATTCTATCTATAAGAGTAAAGGCAATAGATGATGAAAGATCAACAATGATTTGTCCAGTTAAAGGATGAAAATTTACAATGGATAGCACCGCAGGGTTAACGATAGAGTTACTAAATTCGTAGTAAGACAATTCTTCCACGGAAGAAACTTCTGTGTTAACATAACTCCTTAAATACCCTGATAAAAATGTATTTAAAGTTCTAGAAAAGTTTTCATGAATGATTTGTAAAGTCCGTAGCTGATCCTTAGCTAGTTTTTTAGGACTCTTAAAATCATAAGTTTTTGCTTTTCTTTCCTGTTTTTCCTCCTTAATTTCCTCTGCATCTAGTTCACCACTATTTAAAGCTAGAAGAAGAGCATCTATTTCATTTTGAGATAAAACATCTGACACAAAATCACCTCCTATTGAACAATATAGTCAGTAAAGTACAGATTGGTGATTTTATCGGATGCCATTACCTGTCCTATTACCTGCAACAACTCTTCCCGTAGTTGCTGTTGACCTTCAGGACTCAAAATATCCTCTGGTTTTTTTGCAATGATAGTTTCAATAATACTATCTCTTAATTCAGCATTTTTTTCATCAAATTTGGGTAATAGTTTTCTATCGGTTGTTTCAATAACAATCTCACCTTTAAAAAAACTTCGTTGATGGCTTAAATTTGCTGAAAAAGACCCCATATAAAACTCATAGGTTTTTATATTGGTAGTCGTTTCCTGTGTTGTTCTAAAAAAAGCAAAATATGCTATCGTACCAAAAAAAATCCCAGATAGTATAAAACCAATTACTGAATATAGCACTATTTTTTTTACATTCATACTGTATACCCCCAGTTTATAGGTTGTAGGGTGCAGAAGTAGTTAATTCAGACCTTAAAATCACAATGTCCACCCGTCTATTTTTTGCCTTGTTTTCTTGTGTATCATTTAAAGCTACCGGTTGATATTCTCCATATCCTGAAGCTGAAAATCTAGCTGGTTGCAAACCTATATCTTCTATAAGTAATCTCACTACATTTGCAGCTCTTGCCACCGATAACTCCCAGTTTGTTTCGTATTTAGCATTAGGTCTCAGTGGATCTGTATCTGTATGACCTTCTACGTTAACAAACTTTTCCTCAAACTCGGGTTCTTCTAAAAATTCTGCTATAGCAGCAAGAATTTCCTTTGAATCCTCTTTAATAATAGCTTTTCCTGAATCAAATAACACATTATCCTGGAAGCGCAATACCAATCCTCTTGTTTCCATTGTAACTAATACATTACCTTCTAATTCTCTGTTTTCCAAAAACTCCTGTAATCGTTCCTGAAGCTTTCTAAAGTCCTCCAGTTCTTCTATTTGCTTTGTAGTCAATTCATCATCGTAAGCACTGAAGATGTAGTCACTAGATTCTATTGTTTTACCAGCATCTAAAACCCCTAGGGACCCCTGAAAGGATTGAATAATTGCTTCAAATTTTTGGACATCAATTTCAGAAAAGGCAAATAACAATATAAAGAAACACAATAGTAATGTTACCATATCACCGTAAGTGGTCATCCACTCTGGCGAACCCTTTGGAGCACTGTCTTCACTACGACTTTTTCTTGCCATTAGGCCTCCACACCTTCCTCTTTTTGTTGCAATTCTTTCCTAATTTTAGGTGGTAAAAAGGCTTTTAATTTTTCTTCAATGATTCTAGGGTTTTCTCCAGCCTGAATAGATAGCAACCCTTCAACCATAATTTCTTTTCTTAAAATTTCTTCTTTACTTCTAAGTTTCAATTTGTTTGCTAAAGGTATAAATATTAAGTTTGCTAATAAAGAACCATAAAAAGTTGTAATCAGTGCCACCGCCATACTGGGGCCTATGGTACTGGGATCATCTAAGGTTCTAAGCATGTTGATTAACCCTATCAATGTTCCAATCATACCAAAAGCAGGAGCCAGGGAACCCATTGTCTCTAGTATACCTTGACCTTCCTTGTGTCTTTCCTCTACGAAGACTAACTCTGTTTCCAATAAATTCCTTACCAATTCTGGGTCAGTTCCGTCTACAATTAACATAACACCTTTTCGTAAGAACTCATCTCCTACTCCCTCTGCCGCTTCTTCTAAAGCCAACAGTCCTTCTTTCCTAGCAGTATTAGCTAATCCGTTAATACTATCAATAATTTCCCTAGGTTCTACAACTTCCTTAGAAAATGCCTTGGATGTTATTTTCATTGCTTCCAATACCTTCGCTAAAGGGTAAGCAACAAAGGTAGCAGATATGGTCCCTCCTATTACAATTAAAAGCGATTCAACATTAAGATAGGTTATGACGCTTCCGCCTCCCATAATACCCATAAAAACAAATATTAACCCTACAATTATTCCAGCAATCGTTGCTAAATCCAAATCTACACCTCTTTTCTTTTACCTAACTTAATCTTGAGAATGATCATGTATTCTTCTCTTGAATGCTATGACTTTTTCAATAATTTGATTTGCTGTGTCTATTACTACAATCTTATGACCATTTGCCAAAGTAATAACAGTGTCTGGTGTCTCTTCAATCAACTCTATCATGTCGCAGTTTAACACAACTTCGCTATGATTTAATCGCTTTAGCCTTATCATAAATAACCTCTTCTTCTTTTAAAGTATTTATTTAACCATGAGCAGAGTATTTGTTTCCTCTACTCATGGTTAAAAACTATCTTTTTAAGTTCACTATCTCCTGCAACATTTCATCACTGGTGGTTATAATTCTTGAATTAGACTGAAAACCTCTTTGTGTAGCAATCATCGTAACAATTTCCCTCGATAAATCAACATTGGACATTTCTAAGTTACCAGGACTTAATGTACCCAATCCTCCTACCCCTGGATTATCCTCCATCGGCATCCCTGAATTGGAAGTAGCTCTGTACATGTTAGACCCAACTTTTTCTAAGCCCGCTGGATTTCTAAAATTCGCAAGTCTAATTTGACCCAATAACTTTCTTTCACCATTGGAAAATATTCCAGTAATTTCTCCTGTGGGAGCAATGGAAAAATCTTCTAGTGTACCTAATGGGAAACCATTTTTTTCACTGGCATGGGCAGTTGATGAGCTGGCAAACATACTTAGATTTCTATTATCCACTGTAAAGGTAGTTTGTCCTGCCCCATTGGTTAGTCCTGCACCGATTGTTAGCTGCATAGGTTGAGGATCTATTAGCTTTCCCCTAGCATCAAAGGTTAATATATTATTTCCTGGTGCTGGCATATCAGCACCAGCTGTGGCATGAATCATCCCTCCATCTTTGTTTAAATAAAAGGTCTCTATCTGAAAACGACTATTATCATCATCATCATCTTCAATCCTTATATAAACCTGTTTGATTCTATGAATACCTCCTAAACCATCAAAGACTTCATACGTTGTCTCTCTAGCCACCATATCAGTATACTCTGGATTAAGCTGGTAGATCACAGGGTTATCTGGTCCTGCCGGCGCTTCGGGATCCTTTAAGACAGCTTTATAAACTGCGTCGTCATCCACCCCTAAACCTGCCACCGCCAAAACATCATCTAAATCTACCCGCTTTGTTTTAGAATCTAAGTTCCCCTGCATTCCTATTCTGCTTGTTGCCATTGGGTCAAATGTAGCTGATTTTGAAATCGCCAAATCTGATAAATTAGGCTGAAGAATACCTTCTTGGTTTGCTCTAAAACCTAATACCTTTAGCCCATCAGGGGTTAATAAGGTTCCATCAGCATCTAGGGTAAAACTTCCTGCTCTTGTATAATAATGATTTAAAAAATCCGCATCATCTGAGACAATAAAAAAACCATCGCCGCTGATCATAACGTCTGTCATATAGTCTGTTCTTTCCATTGTACCTTGAATATGAAAAGTATCCATCGCAGCAACATCAATACCTAGCCCAACCTGCTGTGGATTGGTACCACCTCTACCATCTCTAGCAGATGATGCTCCCTTAATGGTCTGACTCATTACCTCTTGAAATGTCATTCTAGATCCCTTAAAACCTATAGTGTTAACATTGGCAATATTATTACCAATTACATCCATTCTTGCTTGATGAACCCGCAGACCTGACACAGCAGAAAACATCGATCTCATCATAATTCATGCCCCCTTATTGTTTTTTTAGTATTGCACTTCATCAGTCATTCAGAAGTGATCAGCCTCCATTATTGGTCCGGCTTAAATGATTATAGCCCCATCTATATTGGTAAATACATTTTCCTTAAGTTCTTCCTCTACGGCTACTGTAATCACTGTCTTGTTTTTCACACTGGCAATAAAGACTCTATGATCCATAATGATTAAAGTTTCTTTGATGCCTTTTTTTGCAACAGTATCCATAGCATGATCCAATTTTATCATTTCTTGCTTGGTTAAGTGTATATTCCTCTGCTGCAATCGTTCTGTAGCATGTTTAGAAAATTTTAGTTCATTATTTTTAGTGATTTGTTGCTGTAAAACCCCACCAAAGCCTGTTGCAACATTCAAGTTCTTAGGTTTTGCTGTGTTGTTTTCAGTCAATAGAGGTTTGTTGCTAATTTTATATGTAATCATATTTATGCCTCCTTATTTTTACTATTTTCTAAGGAGCTTCTGTTTCTATTTCTTCTTCATTAACACCTTCACTTTCATTTATATCTTCAACTTCTTCATTGTTGGGCAGTAAAGCATCTGCTATTTTTTCAAGTGTTTTGTTAATGTTATCTAATGTCTCACTCATAAAGGTATGGCTTTTTACAATATTATTGTTCATCATTGTCATATGCTCTGCTAAAGTTGTCTTTGTATCTTGTAAATTTTGATTCATGTTTTGCATCTGCTCTAAAGAACTAAATTGAGCCATTTGAGAAATAAACTCTTTATCTTCCATAGGATTTAGTGGGTCTTGGTTTTGAAGCTGTGTAACTAGAAGTTTCAAAAAAGCATCCTTATCAAGATCATTGGATTTCTGGTTCTTTTTAGTGCTATCATGTTGCCTATAATAATATTCCGTTTTTGTTGCATCATTTACATTACTCAAAATTCTTTCCCTCCTTATCCAAATTTATCAAAATCTGTAGTAACAATATATGGATTGATACTTCTTATAGTCTCTAACTCTTGGGTACCTGCTACCCCATCAAGACTAGCAGCCTTGGATCTTCTAAATTTTGTCCTGTGCTGAGGAGAAGTTTTATTTTGCTGAGAATGATCTGAATCTTGTCCTACTGTAACCTCTATACTTAAAACATTTATCCCCTTTTCTTTTAAGGACTCTCTAAAATCATTTAAGTTGCTTTCAATAACTTCCTTTACTTGTAAGGATTCCACATAGACCTTAGCTTTTATCTCTTGATTATTACTGGATAAGTCTATAGTGATTTTCCCAAGGTTTTCTGGAAGTAACTGTAGATTTATTTGATTTTTACCGTTTTTAAATGAAGCTAGAACTTTATAGCTGATCTCTTCTAAAAAAACATTGCTAGATAACTCTTCAACAGCTACTGTTTCATAAGGTATTGGTATAAATTTTGTTTGTAGCTCCTTTTCCAAACCCAAAGTCTCTAAATGCTGATGGGTATCCACAGTTTCTTGTAGCTTTGGAGAAGAGATTTTCTCTTCTTCTTCTATGAAACCTTTTTGCTGTTTTGGTACTTCTTTCGTATTAAGATGTTCAGTACTCATAGTTATGTATTCATCTATGTGTTCATCTTCTTTTTGAGCTTCTGGCATCTCAATAAAGTTAGGCTCTTTAGGCTTTAAAAGATCTCCGTGAATAGTTACTTCTTCAATTTCTGCTTTAATTTCTTCTATCTTACTAAATATATGCTTGTTATTACCCTCACCATCTTCTGCTATTTCTAGTACCTTCAACAACTCTCCTAACTTTTCTGTAAGATCTGATACTGTCAAGTCTTCTTGAAACACCTTCAATTGGCTTTCTTCTAAAAGATTTTCCTGCTGTATTAAGCAAAACAACTCTTTTATTAGCTCATAGACCATAGGGTTTTGTAGTTGAGTATCTTCTTCCTTCTCTGCTTCTTCTAGCTTTTCTTCATTTCCTAACTGCTCTTGATTTTTTAACTTTTCTTCACTTACTATTTTTTCTTCATTCTCTGTTTTCTCTTCGTTCTCTATTTTTTCTTTGCTTACTTCTTTGCTTACTTCTTTACTTACTATGTTTTCACTTTCTGATGCTTTTTTAACATTTGCAGAGTGACCATTTAAATTTTGTATAAATTTCATATCCTTGGTATGCATGTTTCTTTTAAGCCCATGAAGTGAAGTATTAACACCTTCAATAGTTGTTTGACTTTCATTTTTAAGGATCTCAAAAAAATCTTTTTTATCTTTGTCACTGCCTAATACTTGCATGGAATTTTTGCTAGCTTTTGCATTCATTGCATTTGCTATTTTGTTGAACTCTATCACTTTTTCACCCCCTTTCTAAAGTGCAATTCTATTTCACTACTCTTTTTACTTAAAATAAAGCATATGGATTTGCACCTTTATCTGTTTTCTCATTTTTTAGCTTTAGTTGGAGGCATTTACTATAAACTTTTGTGATAAATCTATAGATCTTTCTGTACTTAATCCTTCTAATAATTGTGCTACCTTATTAGGTTTCAAGTGATTTAGTACATCAATTACCAATTGTTCTTCTGTGAAAGTAATATTTTCATCTCCAATTGAGTAACTGCTGTAGGTGCGATTGGTGGCCATCATTTCTTCTACAACATCCGTTAGCTCCTCCACCGACATCCTTTGGTAAACCTCTACTAGCTCTCTTACCTTAGTTTCATAGTTGTTATATATTTGTACAGCTTCCGCTAAGTTTACAGGTAAGTTAGCCTCTCTGTTATTAAGCACTTCCAGCGTATGAATTTGCTGATATAGCTCTGTGATAAAGGCTTGTTCCTCTACAGAAGCCAAAATTTGTCCTCCAGTTTTTATACTCATGTTTTTGAATAGAACTGCTAAGTCTTGTACTCTAAATTTGTTATCATTGCCTAAGTCAAGCAACTGTTCTTCAAGAGATTTTTTTTCGTAAATACTTGCTAAATCTTCTAATTCTTTTTCTTTGTTTCTTATTTCCTGCATCTTCTTTTCAATATTTCTTCTTGTTGCTTCTCTTAATTGATATCCAACGGTTTCTGTTATCGCTGGATCCAAATAAAGCAAAAATCTTGCACTTTGATCTAAGGAAATACCTTCAAGCAACAGTGCTAATTCTTCTCTATTTAATTGACCACTATGAAAATCCCTTTCTACTCCTGCTATGGCATCTGTTATACTTAGAGAAGAATAATACCTAGCCAACTCACTGATTCTTTCATCCTTTTCTTCATCAATTTCACCCAATATTCTTTGCAGGAGATTAGAGGTTAGTTGTGTTCTTCTTAAGCTTTCTCGTACACCTCTCATCTTCATTGGATTTTCACGATTCAATAGTATTAATAGTTCGTCATAAAGGCTTTTATCTTCTCCTTTGATAATTAGTAATTTATCTACCAATCGATCCTCTTCTAGCGTAATATAATGCTTTGCTATTTGTTGTTTTACATTCTCCTTTTCTTCCTTTGTCGGCATTCCTTTAAAATAATTACCCACATTACTAGGCAGTAAGGATAAATAGTCATTCATTGTATACCTCAGATTTTCATTAGTAAAGTAAAGAATAGTTATCGTCATTATTGGAATAAGCATGAAGGCTATAACAATAATGGCAATAATTGATTTAATGTGGCTTTTTTTTTCGATTTCTTGAAGGCTATCTGTCATTTTAACCTCCTTTGTTCGCTGTGCTTTTATAAGTAACCAATTGATCTATTAAATTTGCTTCGTTTTTTAGTTGTTCACTTATAAATACCTCACGATCCTTTTCCTTTAATTTTTCATATATTTTTGTTTGTTTTTTTGCTTCTACTAGTTCCACTCTTGCTTGATTTAATTTCCATTCATAACTTTTAACTTTGATGGCTTGCTTTTCAATCATATTATTCACCAGCTGAAAGTTGTTTGAACAGTCCTGCAATGTCTTTATTGTTACTATGCTATCTTGTTGTGTTTTCTCATTCCAATGCTCAATAACAAACTGTTTTTTTTCCATCAGTTTGTTTAAATCAGATTTTTCTTTTTCTAAGTGTTTCTGAAGATCAGCAAACTCATATTTTTTACTTTCTTCAATTTTTTCTTTTATTCTTAAAATATGGTTAAATCGATAAACAAAGTTTTCTGCCAACAGAATCCCCTCTTTACTATATTAGTTGACGCATTAAATTTAATACTTCACTATAGTTAATCTTTTCATCTACATCCTGCTGTAAAAAGTTATTTACTGCAGCTATATTTTCAATTGCATAGTCAATTTTTTTATTACTACCTTTAGCATAGGCCCCTATGTTGATTAAGTCTTCAGCATCCTTATAAATTGCTAAAATTTGTTTTATCTCATTAGCAATTTTTATTTGATCCTTTGGGACGATGTTAGGCATAACCCTGCTGACACTGGAAATCACATCAATAGCTGGATAGTGGCCTTGATTCGCTAACTTTCTTGAAAGCACAATATGTCCATCAAGAATACCCCTTACTGCATCAGCAATAGGTTCGTTCATATCATCTCCATCTACAAGAACTGTATATAAACCTGTAATCGCACCTCTATCAGAAGTCCCCGTTCGTTCCAACAATTTAGGTAATACAGCAAACACTGAAGGGGTATACCCTTTGGTAACTGGGGGTTCTCCTATAGCTAGTCCCACTTCTCTTTGGGCCATTGAAAATCTCGTTAGCGAGTCCATCAATAGCAAAACATTTTGTTTTTGGTCTCTAAAATACTCTGCAATAGCAGTGGCCAAAAGAGCTCCCTTCATCCGTACTAAAGGCGGTTGATCAGAAGTAGCAACGATAACAACAGATCTCTTTAAACCTTCTTCCTTAAGATCATTGTCTATAAATTCCTTTACTTCTCTACCCCTCTCTCCAATAAGTGCTATCACATTGATATCAGCTTGAGTATTTCTAGCGATCATACCTAACAAAGTACTTTTACCTACACCACTACCTGCAAAAATTCCTATTCTTTGACCATTACCACAGGTTAATAATCCATCAATCGTCTTTACTCCTAAAGTTAAAGGTTCACTAATTCTTGTTCGATCTAAAGGGTTCAGGGGTTTTCCTACTACAGGATAGGCAGTTGCTTGATTTAATGGTCCTTTATTATCTATGGGATTTCCCAGTCCATCCAAGACTCTACCCAATAGAGAACTACCCACCTTCACCTCTAGAGAAGTACCCAAAGCTTCTACTTTGCTGCCAGGACCAATCCCCTCCATTTCTCCTAAGGGCATTAATAGTACTTTTTTTTCTTTAAAGCCTACAACCTCCGCAATAATAGGACAGTCATTTTTCAGTGTATATATTTTGCATACCTCTCCTACTTTTACAGCTGGTCCTATAGATTCAATGGTTAAGCCGATTACCTGAGATACTTGACCTGTATATTTTATCAGATCTAAAATCTCTAAGGAACTTTTATACTTATTAAGCATGATCTCCTTCATCAAATTCCTCACTTCTCAATAGTTCTTCAAACAGTGTCTCAATCTGTTTCATCTGCACATCAATACTAGAGTCAACTTTCCCTGACAGTGTTTCTATGATAACACTACCTTTTTTCAGAGCAGCATCACTTTTAATCTCTAAGGTATCAATGCCTTCTAACATCATATAGATTCTATTTTTATAGGAATCTAAAATTTCGTACTCTTCCTCACTCACTCGAATGATTAGAGACTCTGTAAAAGTACACTTTTCTAATCCTTTTTGCACAAGGTTAAGCAAAATCTCATTGTTTTTTTCTAACTCATGATCCATCACTTTTTTTATACAATAGATTGTCAGATCAATAATTTCTGGTTCTAATTCTTTTGCTAACTTTTTTCTGACATGATAAATTTCCTGTTTTAAAGCTACTGCTTCATCAATGAGTTGTTGGTATTCCTGATATCCTTCTTGTTGCCCTAGTTGAAATCCCTCTTGATATCCTTCGCTTTTAGAAGCCTCCAAAATTTTTTTACTATCTTCGTAGGCTTCCGCTATAATCATTTCGGCTTCTTTCCCAGCGTTTTCTATTATTTTTTGTGCTTCTACACTTGCTGCCTCTAGCGTTTCCTTTGCCTTTTTTTGCGCAATTTCCTCTGGTGTTTCCTTAGGCTTGGTGGTTTTTATTAAAAGAGGATTTGATTTTTTTGCTATACTTTGGTTTTGAAACTCAAGCTCTTTTTTTTCTCCTAGTATAACCTCCATAGATTTATAAACTCTATACAATGATTTCATCTCCTCCACCACGGGCAATGATAATATCTCCTGTTTCCTCTAGCTTCCTTATAACATTAACAATTTTTTGCTGTGCTTCTTCCACATCTCTAAGCCTTACTGGTCCCATAAATTCCATATCTTCTTTGATCATTTCTGCCATACGCTTAGACATATTAGTGTAAATAACATTGGCCACTTCTTCCGTTGCACCTTTTAAAGCAACAGCTAAGTCATTATTATCGATTTCTCTAATAAACCTTTGGATAGAAGTACTATCTAAGCTAATAATATCTTCAAATACAAACATTCTCTTTCTGATTTCTTCTGCCAGCTCTGCATCTTGTATCTCCAGTGTATCCATAATATTTTTTTCCGTTCCTCTATCAACAGAGTTAAGTATATCTACGATAGATTGGATGCCGCCTGCTGATGTATAATCTTGATTTACTAGTGTAGAAAGCTTTTTCTCTAAAACCATCTCTACTTCCTTAATAATATCAGGAGATGTTCGGTCCATCGTTGCTATCCTGCGGGCCACTTCCGTTTGCTTTGCCTGTGGAAGTGCTGATAAAATTTGTGAAGACTGCGTGGATGGAAGGTAGGATAATATTAAAGCAATAGTTTGTGGATGCTCATTTTGGATAAAGTTTAATAGCTGTGCTGGATCTGCTTTTCTCGCAAAGTCGAAAGGCTTCACCTGTAAGGAAGCTGTAAGCTTATTAATAATATCCATTGCTTTTTGTGAGCCTAATGCCTTTTCCAAAACTTCCTTAGCATAGCCAATACCACCTTCAGAGATATACTCTTGGGCTACACAAATTTCATAAAATTCCTCCATGATTTTTTCTTTTTCTGCAGGAGACACCTTTCTCATATTGGCTATTTCTAAGGTCAACTCCTCAATCTCTTCATTATTTAAATGTTTGAAAATCTGTGCTGAATATTCAGGCCCCAAACTTATTAGTAGAACCGCTGCTTTTTCACGACCCGTTAGCTCTCCTTTTGTCCCTCTTTTAGCCATTCCCTTATTTCACCTCTACTCTTCACTAAGCCAATTTCTAAGAAGTTGTGCCACAGCATCAGGTTTTTTGTTTACTAGCCTCTCCAGTTGCTGCTTCACCTGAGAGCCCGATAGCTCTAAATCTATCTCCTGCATTAATTCCTGTGGCTCGCTAGGAATTTCTCCTATGACCTCTTCTAATTCCTTTTTCTTTCTTCTATTTGTTCTAACAATTAAAAACAGTCCTCCACCTAATAGGGCAGCAGCTGCCAATCCTAGTGCCCAAAGTGGTATCCTTTGACCCCCAGTGGCGGCTCCCTCCATAGCCAGACGTATTTGATCCTCTAAAGCATTGTTAAACTCTTGCACTGCTACCCGTACTACTCTGGTATCTAGACCAGCTGCAGCAGAAATAATGTTCTCTAATTCCCTTCTTTCTTCATCAGTAAGCTCTCCACCATTTATAGCATTTCTATTTAGGTACACTGCCACAGTAATATCCTGTACTTGTCCTTGAGCTTTTACAATTTTTTTCCGCAACTCATTAATTTCATAATTAATCGTTCTGTTTGCTTCATAATATAAAGAATTTTCTTGGTCTTCTACAACATACTGAGGAATATCTTCTGTGTTTGTATCTGTTCCTGGAGCTCCTCCCGCTGCTGAATTTACTACTCTTTGCTGTAAATCCTGCATACTTCTCACTATACCTTCTGTTTCCCCATCAATTGGAGGAGAAAATTCTTGTATTTCAGTAATTTCACTATTAAAGTCCAACTTCACATTTGTCATCACTACTACATTTCCATAGCCATAGACTGTAGAAAGAAAATCAGTAATGCTCTTTTCTAAATCATCCTTTACTGCCTGTTGTAAGGACAACTGATCACTTGGCCCAAAGATTTCTGGCGAATTGGAGGATGTAGCATTCAGCACCCGTCCATCTGGTCCATGCACCGTTACATTTTCTGGACTTAAACCTTGTACAGCATTGGAAACTAAATGAGTAATTCCTGTTACACTGTTTGGATCTAAGGCAGCATTATAATCTAAGTTTAAAAAGACTGATGCAGTAGCACCTTGATCTTGATTATTACGAATAAATCCTGTGTTTTCTGGTATAGACAGTGTCACATATGATTTGTTGATTCCTGGAATTTCCTCAATGATCTTACTAAGTTCATTTCCTAGTGCAACAGTAAACTCTTTTGACTTTTCTTCACTGGTTTTCATAAAATTATTGCCAGAAAAAAAGTCTTCGTAAGAAAAACGTGCTTGGGGCAGTCCTTCAGTAGCAACCACTACCTGTGACCTTTGGTAGTCTGATTTTTGTACCAGTATGGTACTACTAGTTTCCCCAAGCTTTGCTCTTATGCCGCTGCCCTCTAGCGTATTCATAATCTCTCCTGCCTGTTTAGCATCAAGATTGCTATATAACACAACATACTGTGGTCTTGTAAAATAGTAAATAATTGCCGTTAAAGTAAGTAAAATTAGTGCTGCTGAAACAACTATTTTAATTTTTTGCTTTTTTTCCAACCCTTGTAAGTACTCGTTAAATTGATTTCTTATTTGCTGCAATCCTTCAGCCATATATTCACCTCTTTTCAGCTATGATTAAATCTGCATTCTCATAATCTCTCTATAAGCATCAAGTACTTTGCTTCTAATCTCCATCATAAACTGAAGAGACACTTCTGCTTTTTGTGCTGCAATCATAGCTTCATGAATATTATTTAGATCACCAGATGCTAGCTTGATTGAATAATCTTGAGAGTTTTTCTCTAATTTATTAACCTCGCCAATTGCACCGACTAAAAATTCTTTAAAAGAGGTATGCGTTGTATTGCCCTCATCATTAAATAAACCTAAATTATTATTTAATACTTTATTATTTTCTATGTTCAACCGATTTACCTGCATCTATACTACTCCTCCACTATCTTCCTAATTCCAGAGCTTTTAACGCCATATTTTTTGTTGCATTTAGTGCAGTAACATTGGCCTCATACGCTCGTGAAGCAGAAATCATATTTGCCATTTCTGTAACTGTTTCTACATTGGGCATTAAAACATAACCTTGTTCATCTGCATCTGGATGACCAGGATCATGAACTTTTTTAAAGGGTGTTTGATCATTGCGTATCCCTACAACTTCTACTCCTTTTAAATTACTGTTTTTTGTTCCCATAGTCCGGCTGAAAACTTGTGAAAAAGAAGGAGTATCCTTTGCTTTGAAAACAGCCACCTGTCTTCTATATGGTCCTCCATTTACTGTCCTTGTCGTGGTTGCATTGGCAATATTTTTAGATATTACATCCATTCTTAATCTTTCAGCCGTTAAACCTGATGCACTTATATTAATCGCATTAAATATCGACATACCCTACCTCCTTCCTTCGTTAATCACTGTTTTTAACCTTTTTATGTCATTGTTTAGTTGTGTTGAAACCGTGTTATAAGTAATGGTATTTTTAGCTAACTCCGCCATTTCAACGTCTATATCTACATTGTTACCATCTCGACGGGTTTGATAGTTTTGCGGTGTAACAATCTTATGGGTCAAATTGTTGATATTGCCTCTGCCAATTTCAATATGATTGTGATGGGTTGTTTTCCCTGCAATCCCCCGTCCCTTTAATTGATTTTGAAGCAGTTCTTCAAAAACTACATGAGACTTCTTAAAGTTAGGGGTATCTGCATTTGCAATATTATTTGATATAACCTCATCTCTTTTCCATGAAGCATTTAATGTTTTTGTCATTATATCTACATTTTTAAATAAAGCCCTCATATCTACATCTCCTTTAAAAGTTAGCACATTATTCAGACGTAGTTCAAATTTACTTAATAAGGTAACTGAACTGACTTCTATGTATTCCCTTAATTTGTAACGTTTTTTAAATTGTAATGCTTTTTAGCTTGTAGTTTTTCTACAATATCCTCTATTATGACTACTTTCTACAATACTTGTCAAAATCCCTCCAACTTTCATGGCTTTTTTTTGTTTTTTTCCTGAAAATGTGCTGGTAACTTTACTGAAACTTTCCTAAATCCTCCCAATTCATAAGTTTTTCCTACTATTATATAATACTATTTTGTAGAAAAATGTCTAATTTTCAAGGTTTTAAAATTTATGTACTTTATTTATTTTAACAGCGGAACTACCAATATACAAGCAGCAAATTAAAGTTAATAGTTTTTGGGACTTTCTGCCTAATCCTGTCATATTTTGCAAAATAAAAAGAAGCCATTTGTTTTTATAACAGCTTCTTTCTACACAATATTACATTACTATTTAAACTATCGTTTTATTTTCCTTAATTCTTCTAGCAGCCTATCATTCAAGATTCTTATATGAGTTCCCTTCATACCTAAGGACCTTGACTCAATTACACCTGCACTCTCAAACTTTCTTAAGGCATTAACAATTACTGAGCGAGTAATACCTACACGATCAGCAATTTTGCTGGCTACTAAAAGACCTTCGTTGCCATCCAGCTCATTAAATATATGCTCTACCGCTTCTAATTCAGAGTAAGATAAAGTATCTATTGCCATCTGTACCACAGCTTTTTTTCTAGCTTCTTCTTCTATCTCTTCTGTTTTAGCTCTTAGTATCTCTAATCCTACTACGGTGGCACTATATTCTGCCATGACTAAATCTTCATCTTGAAATTTATCCTCATGTCTTGCTAAAACCATGGTGCCTAATCGTTTTCCACTACCATTAATAGGGACAATGGTTACTAACTTATTATAACTCTCAATATCGTATATAAATACCTTCAGTAATTCATCTTGTGTGATATTAGACTGCGTTTCTGTAATTTGCAGTAATTGCTCATTATATTCTTCAGGAAACCTTTTTGTTCCCGTCTTTTCATCAACAATAATTGGACAGTCAGAAGCATCTGTTAAACTGACCCCCAAAACCTTTCCTTTAGAACTAGCAACATATACGTTTGCATCTAAAATTTCACTCAATATTCTACAAAGTTCATTAAAGGATACCGCATATTCCCCAGATTTTTGTAGTATCTTATTAATTCTCCTAGTCTTCTCTAGTAAGTTACTTGCCATTATACTTCCTCCTTGTTCATTAAATAATATATTTATCTTCACTAAAGGTTTTTACTGTATTATTTAGTTTCTTTTTTACATACTGTTGATCAATTGTTATTTCTTTTTCAGATAGTTCTGGAGCTTCAAAAGAAATATCTTCTAACAATTTCTCTGTGATTGTATGTAATCTTCTAGCCCCAATATTGTCACCTTGTTCATTTGTCATATAAGAAACCATAGCAATCTCATCTATAGCTTCCTCTAAAAAATGGATTTTTATACCTTCTGTTTCCAATAACAGCTTATATTGCGTCAACAGAGCATTTTGCGGCTGGGTTAGTATCTTTTTAAAATCTTCTATGGTTAGATTGCTTAAGTTTACTCTTATAGGAAATCTCCCCTGCAATTCTGGTATTAAATCTGAAACTTTAGCTATATGAAAAGCTCCAGCAGCAATGAAAAGAATATGATCAGTTTTTACAGGACCGTACTTTGTCATCACAGTAGACCCCTCGATAATAGGTAAAATATCTCTTTGAACCCCTTCACGAGATACGTCTGGACCAGATCCTCCATGTCCACCAGCAATTTTATCAATTTCATCAATAAAGATAATCCCCTGTTGCTCCGCATTATTAATGGCAGTTGCTATTACTTCATCCATATCCACCAGTTTTTGTGCTTCTTCTTCTATCAATATTTTTCTAGCTTCAGATACAGTAACCTTCCTCTTTTTTGTTTTTTTAGGAATAATTCCACCTAGCATATCCTGAAGGTTGATATTCATCTCTTCATTACCAGCACCAAATATCTCAAATGTATTAGGCATACGATCTTCTATTTCTACTTCTACCAACTCATTCTCCAACAATCCTTCTGTTAGTTGCTTTTCAATTTGCTGTCTCTTTAGTTTTAAATCAACCTCATGTTCTTTTTCACTGGTGGATTCTTCTTCATTATGACTAGTTTTAAACAACATGTCAAATGGGTTTTTAAAGGAAGTTTCTTTTCGAGGTGTAGGGTCTAGTAAATCCAGCAATCGATGATTTGCCAACTTTTTAGCCTTCTCATAATTCTTTTCTATATGTTTTCCTTTAATAATCCTTATAGAAGCCTCTACAAGATCCCTAATCATAGATTCCACATCTCTGCCTACATAACCTACTTCTGTAAACTTGGTGGCTTCTACCTTGATAAAAGGAGCATCTATTAGTTTAGCCAACCTTCTTGCAATTTCTGTTTTCCCTACACCTGTTGGCCCTATCATCAAAATGTTTTTAGGTTTAATTTCTTCTTGAAACTCTATAGAAATTTTACTTCTTCTTATTCTATTTCTCAAGGCAATAGCTACTGCCTTTTTAGCCTCCTGTTGTCCTATAATGTATTTATCTAATTCCTCTACAACTTGTCGTGGTGTAAACTCCTTCATATTTCTCACCTCGCTCTACCACCTTTATAAGGTCTCTACGGTAATTTGATTGTTTGTAAAGACACATATATCCGCAGCAATTTCTAATGATTTTTTTACAATTTCAGCACTAGATAAATCCGTATTTTTTTTCAATGCTATTGCAGCTGCTAAGGCATAGGAACCTCCTGAGCCTATAGCAATCACATCCTCATCAGGTTCTATCACTTCTCCCGAACCACTGATCACCAGCATGGTGGTTTTATTTAATGCGATTAACATAGCCTCTAATTTTGTTAACATTTTGTCACGTCTCCAACTTTGTGCTAATTCAACCGCTGCTCTTTTTAAATTCCCATCATGTTTTTCTAAAAAATTTTCGAATTTTTCTGCTAGTGTGAAGGCATCTGCTACAGACCCGGCAAAACCTATAAGAACTTCATCCTTATAAATTCTCCTTACCTTTTTTGCATGGTGCTTAATAACAGTTCTTTCTCCTAATGTAACCTGCCCATCTCCTGCTATGGCACAGTCTTTATCATTTTTTCTTACTGCTACAATTGTTGTACCCTTTAACATTTTCTTATTTCACCACCAAACAATAAAATAGGTACTTAAATAACTATATAAATCTTGTTAGGAATTTACTTCCCTTGTATATTTACATTCCTTATTGGTACACATAATTTTCTCACTCTTTTTATTGATCTTATGGGTGAGCAGACTATTACAATCTGGACACTTTTCATTGATAGGCCTACTCCATGAAACAAATCTGCATTTAGGGAACTCGCTACAACCATAAAAAGTTCTTCCTTTTTTTGATTTTCGTTCTATGATTTCCCCATCTTCACATTTTGGACATTTAACCCCTATCTTATGAACAATAGGTTTAGTAAATGTACAGTCTGGATAGTTAGAACAAGCTAAAAACTTCCCATAGCGGCCATACTTTATCAGCATTTTAGCATTACAAGCATCACAATCTTCATCACTTTCTTCTACCAAATCAATTTCTTCAATACCTTCGTCTGCCTTAATCAACATTTTTTCAAAGAAAACATAAAAGTTCTTGATCAACTGACGCCAATCTTCTTTTCCTTCTTCAATATTATCGAGACTTTTTTCAAAATCTGCCGTAAAGTTAATATCAATAATATCTGTAAAGTATTCTTCAAGAATCTCAGTAACCAGTGCACCTAATTCTGTTAGTACCAGATGTTTTCCTTCCTTTTCTACATAACCCCTAGAAAGAATCGTACTTATAGTAGGGGAGTAGGTGCTAGGACGTCCAATCCCTAATTCCTCCATCGTTTTTACTAAAGAAGCTTCTGTATATCTTGGCGGAGGCTGCGTAAAGTGTTGGTTAGGAATAATATTAAGGATATTTATTACATCCCCTACTTTTAATAGGGGTAAGTTCAATTCTTCTGAAACTGAGGCAAAGGAATATACCCTTAAAAATCCATCAAAGTTTAATCTAGAACCAGTAACTTTAAAGGTCACATTCTCCACCTTTAATTCAATACTTAAAGTATCGTAAACTGCTGCTGTCATCTGGCTGGATAAAAATCTCTCCCAAATCAACTTGTATAGTTTATACTGATCCTTAGACAAAGAAGCCCTGATGCTATCTGGATGTCTATTGACATCTGTAGGACGGATAGCCTCGTGGGCATCCTGTATCTCTTGATTTTTTTTCCCAGCTGTTTTAGGAGCTTGATTTAAGTACTTTTCACCTAAATCATCTAATATATATTGCTGTGCACCTTTTGTAGCCTCTTCCGATAATCTAGTAGAATCGGTACGAATGTAGGTAATTAATCCAACAGTACCTTCCTTTTCAAGGTCGATCCCTTCATACAACTGCTGTGCAATAGACATGGTCTTCTTTGTAGAAAATCCCATCTTATTAGAGGCTTCCTGCTGTAAAGTACTGGTGGTAAAGGGGAGATTTGGGTTCCTTTTTTTAGTACTTTCCTTTACTACCGTTACTGTCAAGTCTTTATTTTCTATTAAAGTAATAATTCTATTTACTTCATCTTGAGACTTAATATCTTTATTCCCTAAATCATCGCTGGCAAACTTTACTTCAAACTTTTCTTTTTGACTTGTTTGTACTTTAAGAACTAAGCTCCAATATTCTTCTGGAATAAAGCTCTTAATTTCTTCTTCTCTGTCTTTGATGATTTTTGTCGCCACCGATTGAACTCTACCAGCACTTAGACCTTTACGCATTTTCCTCCAGAGAAGAGGACTAATCTTATAACCTACTAAACGGTCCAAAACTCTCCTAGCCTGCTGTGCATCCACTAGACTCTTATCAATCACTCTAGGTTTTTTTATAGCATTTTTTACAGCATTTTTAGTAATTTCATTAAACTCAATTCTACAAGGAATGTCTTCTTGAATATTTAGTGCATTGGACAAATGCCAAGAAATTGCTTCTCCTTCTCGGTCAGGGTCTGTTGCTAAATATATTTTTTTAGCTTTTTTTGCCTCTGCCTTGATTTCTTTTAAAACTGGACCTTTACCTCTTATCGTGATGTATTGAGGATTAAAGTTATTCTCTATATCGATACCTAGCTTACTTTTCGGTAAATCTATAATATGGCCAACAGAAGCCTTAACCACATAATTGTTCCCTAGAAACTTTTTAATTGTTTTTGCTTTTGCAGGTGACTCTACAATTACCAATGACTTTGTCAATCACCTCACCTCCAGTGCATCTTTGTTTTTGGAATAATTCGACAAAATTAATTCAATCCATTATATCAATTTATTTATTAGCTGTAAATGTTTTTCCCGGCAACTGACATATAAAACCCTTTAATTCTAAGATTGTTAATATAGTATTAAGCTGTGAAATACTTATACCACTCTTATAAGCTATCCTATCTATATGAAGGGGTTCTTCTTTGATCATCTGAAATATGTTCATTTCTTCGTTACTCAACACTTCCTGTAACTCCTGTTTTTTCCTAAGGTTTGTTAAAGTATAGTTACATTTAATTTCTTCTATAATATCCTCTATCCCTAATAAAATCTTAGCTCCTTCTTTTATTAGCTTGTTTGTTCCTTTACTCTGATTATTGTTAATATTGCCTGGTAAGGCATATACATCCTTTCCTTGCTGAAGAGCATGATCTACTGTGATTAGGGTGCCACTTTTTTCCCCCGCTTCAATCACAACTACCCCATCGGAAAGCCCGCTGATGATTCGATTTCTTGCAGGAAAATGATGTTTTAGTGGTTGTACTTTAGGACCATACTCCGATAAGATGCAACCCTCCTCCTCCATTTTTTTGTATAAGTGATAATTGGATTGGGGGTAACATTGATCGATTCCACACCCTAACACGCCAACAGTATAGCCTTTTTCTTGTAGTGTTCCTTTGTGTCCTTCTGCATCGATTCCTAAAGCTAACCCACTAACGGTACCTACACCCCACTCTGCCAACTCCACAGCAAACTTCTTAGCAGCCCATCTGCCATAAGCAGTTGACTTTCTAGCCCCTACAATTGCAATAAGTGGTTTATCAAAGTTTTTCTTTCCTTTCATATATATTACATAAGGGAGATTATATATACATTTTAATTTTTTAGGATAATCCTTATCTAAAATAGTTATCACCTCAAAATCACTGTGCTCTACTCCCTCTATCAACTTTTGTAAAAACTGCTCATTTCTAGTTTTCAACATTTTTTTTGCTATTATACGGTGATTGTTCATCGCTTGATATAAATTTTCTTCCTTTGCATACCAAAGTTCTTCAAGACTGCCAAAATAGTTGATTAGGGTTGATACCATTTCATAAGTAATGCTGCCCAAGAAGTTAAGCCATATCAGTAGATTTCTCTCATTGATCATACTTTACCTCCACGCCATATTGGTAATTTTTCTATATTGAAGAGCCTCTGCCAGATGATGTTCTTTTATTTCATCGCTTTCTTCTAAATCTGCAATCGTTCTAGTAATTTTTATCATTCTAGTATAGGCTCTAGCGCTTAAACCCATTTTATCAAAAGCATAATTAAGCAAACTTTGTGATGAATCATCTAACTGACAGTACTTTCTGATGGCTGAGGCTGTTAACTCACTATTGAAGTTAAACTTTGCATTTTTATATCTTTCTAGTTGTCTTTGACGAGCCTTTTCTACTCTTTCTCTAATCTCTTTAGAAGTTTCCGTTTTTTTACTGCTGGTTAAATCCTTATAGGAAACCCTATTGGTTTCTACAATAATATCTAGTCTATCAAGTAGAGGACCTGATACTTTTGCAACATATCTGCGTATTTGCTGCGGACTACAGGTGCACTGATGTTGTGGAGTATCTGTTCCATAGTATCCACAAGGACAAGGGTTCATAGCACAGACTAACATAAATTTCGCTGGATAAGTGAAGGTACCACTGGCTCTAGATATAGTAATACATCCCTCCTCCAATGGCTGCCTTAGAACCTCTAGCACATTTTTATTAAACTCAGGCAATTCATCTAAAAAAAGCACACCATAATGACTCAATGATACCTCTCCTGGCTTGGGGATTCGTCCACCCCCTGTGAGTGCAACCATTGAAGCAGTATGATGAGGCCCTCTAAAGGGTCTCTGTGTTACTAGCCCCTGTTTTGATACTAGCAGCCCAGCAACACTATAGATTTTTGTTATTTCCATCGCCTCTTCAAAAGTAAGCTTCGGTAGTATAGAAGGCAACGCTGCTGCCGCCATAGTTTTCCCAGAACCTGGAGGGCCAATCATTAAAAGATTATGTCCTCCAGCTGATACGATCTCCAAACCACGTTTCAAGCTTTCCTGTCCTTTTAAATCTTTAAAATCTTGATAAAAATCCTGCTGCTGCCAGTCATGCAAAATCGTCCCCATAAAAGCTTCCAGCTGAATCTCATGATTAATGAAATCTACTAGTTGTTTTAATGAATCTACTGCAATACATTTTATACCTTCTACGAGTTTAGCCTCTTCAATATTTCCAGATGGTAATATTACCCTAGTAAAACCCTTTTTATACATTTCCAACAGCATCGGCAAAACACCATTTACAGGATTAACCTGTCCATCTAAAGACAACTCGCCTAATACTACAGCCTCTGAAAAGTCCTTCAAATCTATTTGCCCTGAAGCCGCTAATATGCCTAGAGCAATAGGTAGATCAAAATGTGTTCCTTCTTTTTTTGTATCTGCTGGAGACAGATTTACAGTGATTCTTTTTAAAGGAAAATCCAGCTGGCTATTATTTATAGCTGCTCTAACCCTTTCCTTTGATTCCCTCAGGGCAAGATCCGGAAGCCCCACGATATTCATCACTGGTAACCCATTGGCTAAATCTACCTGCACCTCAATATCCGCAACTAAAAGGCCATAAATACAACAGGTTTTAACTTTTGCAAGCATCTTACTAACACTTCCCATCAAAACAAATTGGTATTAGTAAGATATTCTATATATAGAAATTTTTTCCTTTATATATTTTGCATTATTCTAAAATTAGTTTTTTAAAAAGCATTTTCAATGTGATTTACTTCGTATTGACCTTTATTATTATTCCATTGAACCTCTATCACATCAAAACGAAACCCCATATTTTTAATTTTTTTATACTGTATATATTGTTCCGCTAATCTTATTAATGTAGTTTGTTTTTTATAATGAACAGCCTCTCTAGGCAGACCAAATGTCATCGTATTCCTAGTTTTCACCTCTACAAATACAACAATATCATTACGCTGTACAATAAGATCTACTTCACCTAACTTTGTTCTATAATTACTATCCAATATAAAATATCCTTGGTCTATTAAATATTTTTTGCTTAATTGTTCCCCGTAGCGGCCTGTTTTTTTCCTCATAGCAGCCTCTCCCCAATTTAAAGCAATATTTTTTTTAAAAAACTCCTTCTATGCATATCTGTAGCTCCGTATTTCATAAGAGCTTCCCTATGAACTTTCGTTCCATAACCCTTATGCTGGTCAATGCCATAGGCAGGATATTTCTTATGCCAATCCATACATAGCTGATCTCTTGTGACTTTAGCCACGATGGAAGCTGCAGCAATTCCGTGAACTAAATCATCGCCTTTGATAATAGGCTTCTGAGGAATATTGATGTCGATTTCTTCAGCATCAATAAGCATGTAATCAGGAGTTACTACATTGCCCTTCTTATCCTTTAAGTTTAGCATAGCCTCCTTCATAGCTAGTCTAGTGGCATTTTTTATGTTAATTTTATCTATTATCTCTGGTGGAACAATGCCTATGCCTATCGCTAAAGCATTTTCTGAAATAATAATATACATCGCCTCTCGCTTTTTAGGAGATAGTTTTTTAGAATCTTTTACACCCTCTAACCTAAGACCCTTTGGAAAAATAACTGCTGCTGCTAATACCGAGCCAAATAAACATCCTCTTCCAACTTCATCGCAGCAGGCTATTTTCTCATAACCTTCATTCCATATACTATTCTCAATTTCTAATTCCATTTTACTATCTATCCCCCTTACTTGCTTTATGGCTATATTGGTTCTTCTAAAGAAATTTTACCAATTCTTCCTGCACGAAATTCATCCAACACCATATTCGCAGTTCTAGAATAATCTATTTCTCCGCCACTGATAATACAGCCGCGGTTTTTAGCGATCCTGTCCATTACCTCTATCGGTAAGGCTAATGTTTCTTCCAATTTATATCTTTCTATTAACTTTTCTTTTTCTTTGACCCATAGTCTTTCTATTAGTTTTAAGGCTAAGGTTTCCGTATCCATAATTTCATCTTTAATTGCTCCAGTAAAAGCCAAATTAAGAGCAACTTCCTCATCTTCAAATTTAGGCCATAGTATTCCAGGAGTATCTAGAAGTTCCATGTTACCCCTTAGTCTAATCCATTGCTTCCCTTTTGTAACCCCTGGTCGATCTCCTGTTTTAGCACTCTTCTTTCCTGCTAATCTATTGATAATAGAGGATTTTCCTACGTTAGGAATCCCTACGATCATAATTCGTATAGCTCTACTTTTACGTCCCTTCAGCTTTAAAGCCTCCATTTTTTCCTTCACAACATTTTCAGCTTCTATAGTAACTTCTCTTATTCCTTTTCCTTCGATGACATTCATAGGAATTGCTTTTAAACCTTTAGATTTATAAGCATCTATCCATCTTTTAGTAACAGCATCATTTGAAAGGTCAGACTTGTTTAAAACAACTACTTTAGGTTTATTGCCAATGATTTCGTCTATAATAGGATTTTTACTACTTAAAGGAATTCTTGCATCTAATAGTTCAAATACCACATCTACTAGTTTTAACTGTTCCTTTAGCAGCTCCCTAGTCTTCTTCATATGACCAGGATACCAATTGATATTCATTTTATCTCTCCTTTTAAAATCAGTGAAGAATTAGCGGTTTTGAGTTAGTGTATGTATTTTTCTTATGTTATATTATTTCTCATTTATTATTATGTAAAATAAAGGGACTGTAAACAGTCCCTTTTTTTCTAGTACTTTTTCTTTTCTTTAATCTTAAAGGCAGCTTTACCAATTCTGTCTCTTAAGTAGAACAGCTTAGCTCTTCTTACTTTACCATGCTTGATTACTTCAATCTTTTCAATCTTAGGAGAGTGTACTGGGAAAGTTCTTTCTACACCAACACCGTAAGAAATTCTTCTCACAGTAAAGGTTTCTGCAACGCTTCCACCTTGCTTTTTGATAACAATTCCTTCAAAAACCTGGACTCTTTCTCTGTTACCCTCTTTGATTCTTACATGCACTTTTACTGTATCACCAGTATTAAAATCTACTACTTCGCTTTTTAATTGCTCTTTTTCTATTGCTCTGATTAAATCCATAGTTGTACCTCCTTCCTTCCTAGACGTTCATATGATTTGCATAGAGGACCGTCCGTACTAACCTTGACAATTATATCATAACTAATATAATAGTTCAATAGTTACTAACAATGATTTTTAAAAGCATTTATATTTTTTTTATCTTCTTCAGTAAGTTCAGCTTTTTCTATTAAATCAGGTCTTCTATGAAGGGTGATTTCTAGAGATTTTTTTCTTCTCCATTTTTCAATTTCCTTATGATTTCCCGAAAATAGCACTGAAGGTACTGTTAAACCCCTAAAATTTTGAGGCCGAGTATAATGAGGATACTCCAACAGTCCTGAATAAAATGACTCTTCTTGAAAACTTTCCTGCTGTCCTAAAACCCCCGGGATCAACCTAGCAATGGTGTCGATTATAACAGCCACTGGTAGTTCTCCGCCGGTTAACACAAAATCCCCAATAGAAATTTCATCCGTTATCAGTTCATCAATCACTCTCTGATCAACGCCTTCATAGTGACCACAAATGAAAACCAATTCTTTTTCCTTTGCCATTTCTATGGCCATTTCCTGATGAAAGGTTTTTCCCTTTGGAGAACAGTAAATTGTTCTAGGTTTTGAAGAACTATGTAGGGTTTTTATGGTACTCTCGTAACAATCAAATATAGGTTGGGGTGTCATCACCATGCCAGCACCCCCACCGTAAGGGTAATCATCTACCTTTTTATGTTTGCTATCGGTAAAGTCTCTTATATTAATATACTCTATGTCTAGCAAGCCTTTTTCCTGTGCATTTTTTATAATACTTACATTCAAAGGACCTTGAAACATTTCAGGAAATAACGTTAATACTTTTATAATCATTCTATCATTCCCTCAATTGGAGTAACGATGATTTTACCCTTCTCTAAAGAAATTTCCGGCATAAATTCCTTCACAGCAGGAATCATTACTTCTTTACCATTTTCATCCTTGATGATATACACCTCATTAGAGCCTGCTTGCAATACCTGAACCACTTTTCCTAAGTAATCACCACTTAGGGTGTATACCTCTAATCCAACAATATCTGCGATATAATAAGTATCCTCTGGTAAATCTCTCTTTTGACTTTCATTGATAAGCAGATACTTTCCTTTAAACTTTTCTACTTGATTAATATCTTCATAGTTCTTAAAGGATAATAGGATATCTTTTGGCCGGTATTTTACTTTGTCAATATAAAACTTTTCTTCATAGCCTTCTATGTAGACCCATTTTAGCTCCTCAAATCGTTCATCATAATCTGTCAAAGAAAATATTTTCATTTCACCCTTTAGTCCATGGGTATTTAATATTTTACCAACTTTTAAATATTTCATAAGCTTACACCCTTTAAGTTAATATAACATTAGTATTGACTTAAAAAACATTTCTTAAAACTAGTGTAAAGAGTAAATTTGAACAAGGATTAGGTCTACCTAATCCTTGTGGGTTAAATAATTTCTACGATAACTCTTTTGTTGTCTTTAGTAGCAGCAGCTTTAACCACTGTTCTAATGGCCTTTGCAATTCTTCCCTGCTTACCAATGACTTTTCCCATATCTTCTGGGGCTACTTTAAGTTCTACAATAATTGATTGGTTACCTTCTACCTCTGTAACAGTAACTTCTTCTGGATGATCTACTAGTGCCTTAGCAATTATCTCCACTAATTGACCCATGTGTATACCCCCTAGTTTAAAGGTTATTATTCAATAATCCCATTCTTTTTGAATAAGTCCTTCACAGTGTCAGTTGGTTGTGCACCATCATTTAACCACTTTGTTGCTTTATCATTATCTATTCTAAATTCCTTTGGTTGAGAAACTGGATTATAGAATCCTATTTCTTCAATAAATCTACCATCCCTAGGAGCTCTAGCATCAGCAACTACGATTCTGTAAAAAGGCTTTTTCTTAGAACCCATTCTTTTAAGTCTGATTTTTACTGCCATTTTTTCACCTCCTTTAAATATTCAACTACTTATTTTCCAAAGAAAGGAAATTTGAATTTCCCTCCTTTTTTTGCGGACTTTTCCATATCAGTAAACTGCTTCATCATTTTTCTAGTTTGCTCAAACTGCTTCATTAAGCGATTTACCTGCTGTACTGTGGTGCCACTACCAAGAGCAATTCTTTTTCTTCTACTACCATTAATCATAGATGGGTTAATTCTTTCTTCCTTTGTCATAGATTGGATAATGGCTTGTATATGCAACAATTCTTTTTCATCTACTTCAAGATTTTTCAATTGCTTACCGCCAACGCCTGGAATCATCTCTAAAATCTGACTCAAGGGACCCATGTTTTTCATCTGTTGTAACTGTTCTAGAAAATCTTCAAAGGTAAATTGTTGGGTCTTAATTTTATTGTGTAAGTCCCTTGCCTTTTCTGCATCAAAGGAAGCTTGAGCTTTTTCTATAAGACTCAAAACATCCCCCATGCCCAAGATCCTAGAGGCCATTCTATCAGGATAAAAGGGTTCTAAATCCTCAAGTTTTTCTCCTAGTCCAACAAATTTTATAGGTTTGTGGGTAACAGACCTAACAGATAAAGCAGCACCACCTCGGGTATCGCCATCCAGCTTTGTCAAAATTACACCATCTATTCCTAACTTGCCATTAAATTCTTCAGCAACATTTACAGCATCTTGGCCAGTCATAGAGTCTACTACCAGTAAAATCTCATGAGGTTTGATAGTTGATTTTACATTTTGTAATTCTTCCATTAGTTCTTCATTAATATGGAGTCTACCAGCGGTATCGATGATGATAACATCATTGCCATGGTTCACACCATGCTCTAAACCTGCCTTTGCAATATCTACAGGACTCACCTTGTCTCCCATCGTAAATACAGGAACTTCTACTTGACCTCCAACTACCTGTAACTGTTTAATAGCCGCTGGTCTATAGATATCTCCCGCTATCAACAATGGTCTTTTTCCTTGTTTTTTTAGCAATCCTGCTAATTTACCACAAGTGGTTGTTTTACCCGCACCCTGCAATCCTACCAACATAATTACTGTTGGCGGTTTAGAAGCAAAGGTGAGTTTACTTTGAGTTTGTCCCATCAGTTCCGTTAACTCTTCGTTAACAATCTTTATAATCTGTTGTCCCGGTGTAAGACTTTCTAAAACTTCTGCGCCTATAGCTCTTTCCTTTACTTTTTGCACGAAATCCTTCACAACTTTAAAGTTTACATCTGCCTCTAAAAGAGCTAATTTCACTTCTCTCATAGCATCCGATACATCTTTTTCTGTAAGCTTCCCTTTACTCTTTAACTTTTTAAAGGTATTCTGAAGCTTCTCTGCTAATCCTTCAAAAACCATTTTTTTCACCTACCTTGGGGACTCAGTTATTTAACAATTCACCAAATAACAATTTTATAGCACTCACTTCTTCTTTTAACTCTTCTGTCGATGCACTGGCATCAATTTTCTTTTCTAAGGCAAATACTTTTTCTTGAATTTTTTCTATATTGATCATTTTAGAATGAAATAAATGAAGGAGTTTTAATTTTTCCTCATAATCATAAAGGATTTTTTCTGTTCTTTTAATCGTATCATAAACTGCCTGCCTTGATACATGGAGATCCTCAGCTATTTCTCCCAAGGATAGATCCTGATTATAGTACAGGTCGATCATATCTCTTTGTTTTTCTGTAAGAAGTTGACTGTAAAAATCATAAAGCATAGATATTTCTAGTTTTTTTTCTATCATCACAGCTCACCTCATACCTTTAATGTAAAGTATATTTGCTTTACATTAGGATTTTATACTAAATTACGCCAGCTGTCAAGTATTTTTTATTGACATTTTTTTTACTCTTCTCCAAACAATGCCTTCACAAAGGTTTCAGAAGAAAACTCCTGTAGATCCTCCATTTTTTCTCCTACACCTATTAGCTTTACAGGAATGTCTAGTTCCTTACTAATAGCAATAACAATGCCTCCCTTTGCAGTACCATCCAGCTTTGTTAAAACCAAGCCAGAAATATTTGCTACTTCCTTGAAGGTTTTAGCTTGCTGTATAGCATTTTGTCCTGTAGTAGCATCCAGCACCAATAGCACTTCCTTCGTTGCTTGCGGAAATTCTCTTTCTACTACTTTAAATACTTTACCTAACTCATTCATAAGATTCTTTTTATTATGAAGGCGTCCAGCAGTATCACATATTAATACATCTACATTTCTAGCCCTAGCAGCTTGGATGGCGTCGTAGATAACAGCAGCAGGATCTGAACCCTCTTGATGTTTAATTACATCTACACCTACTCTATCCCCCCATATTTTCAACTGATCAATGGCAGCAGCCCTAAAAGTGTCCCCCGCTGCCAATAGCACCTTTTTTCCCTCACCTTTTAGCTTATGAGCAATCTTACCAATAGATGTGGTTTTTCCAACACCATTTACCCCTACCACTAGGATAATCGAAGGGGTAGGCTCAATATTCAAATCACTTGAAGCCAATCGATCTAAAATCTCCCCCAGCTTTTCTTGTAATAGCTTTTTAATATCCTGAGGATCAGTAATTTTTCGTTCTTTAACAGTATCTCTTAACTCATCAATTACTTCCATTGTTGTATTTACACCAAGATCTGCTGTAATAAGTATCTCTTCTAGCTCTTCAAAGAGTTCTTCATCTATTTTTTGATAAGATTTAATCAATACATCAATCTTATCAGTAATGCCTTTTTTCGTTTTTGATAGCCCCTCTTTAAGCCTTGCAAATAGACTAACCTTCTCTACTACCTCTTCTATTTCTTCTTCTATTTCTCCTTCTATTTCTTCTTCTATTTCTTCTTCTATTTCTTCTTCTATTTCCTCTTCTATTTCTTCTTCTATTTCCTCTTCTATTTCTTCTTCTATTTCTTCTTCTATTTCTTCTTCTATTTCTTCTTCTATTTCTTCTTCTATTTCTTCTTCTATTTCTTCTTCTATTTCTTCTTCTATTTCTTCTTCTATTTCTTCTTCTATTTCTTCTATTTCTTCTTCTATTTCTTCTTCTATTTCTTCTTCTATTTCTTCTTTTATTTCTTCCACTTCATCGGTCTTGTTGAGTAGCTTATTCCATAGTTTTTTAAACATAAAAATTCCTCCTAACTAGCTATTTCCTTTTTAATTTCATCTGTTAGTTTTACAGAAACGATTTTAGATATGCCTTCTTCCTCCATCGTAACCCCATACAGTGCACCTGCATTTTCCATAGTACCCTTTCTATGAGTTACAACAATAAACTGGGTATGATGGGAAAGGTCCTGTAAAAACTTTGCAAATCTGTTGACGTTGGCATCATCCAGTGCTGCTTCTATTTCATCCAACACACAAAAGGGAGTGGGTTTCACCAACAATATGCCAAATAGCAATGCTATCGCTGTCAAAGCCCTCTCGCCTCCAGATAGTAGAGACAAACTTTGAAGCTTTTTTCCCGGGGGTTGTGCAATGATTTCAATACCACAGTTCAATAAATCCTTATCCTCTTGCAAGATCAACTCTGCCTTACCTCCACCAAAGAGCTTAACAAATACCTCGTTAAAGTTTTTCTTAATCTTATTAAACTCTTCTAAAAACTGCTTCTGCATGGTATCTTCCATATCTTTGATGACTTTTACTAATGCTTCCCTCGCTTTTTGTAGATCATCTTTTTGCTGTCCTAAAAATTCATGTCTTTCTTTTACATCTTCATAGGCTTCAATAGCTTGAAGGTTAATAGGTCCTAGTTCCTTTATTTCATCCTTTAACATTTTGATCTCTTTTGTAATATTAAGATGCTCTGAAATTTCTTGCTTTATTTCCTTTGCATTGATATAAGTTAGCTCATATTCCTCCCATAGCTTATTATAGAAGGTTTGCTGCTGCATTTCCAACCTAGTAGACTTCATATCTAGTTTATAGACACTCTCATTTAAGTCTGTTATTACCGCTTCAATTTGACTTACTGTTTCTCTTCCCTGGTCCTGCACCTCTAATAAATTTTGTTTATCATTTTTTAATTCTTCTAGCTTTTTTTGAAGTATTTCTAGGTTTTTTTGTAGTGTTTCTAAATGGATTTTATTTTCATTAAGCTGCTGTTGTAGGTATTGATCCTCCTTAGTATTCTTAGCAATTTCTTCTTCCTTTTCACACAACTGTATTTCATTAAGTTTAAGTGCTGCTTGAATCTTTTCAATGTCTTGTGAGATGGATTTTTTTTGCTCCTTCGTAGAAGCAAGACTAATTTTAATCTTAGTAATTTCATTATTTAACATTTCTCTTTGTTGCTTTTCCTTTAGTAACTCCTTCTCTCCATCCTGCAATGTATGTTTTGTATGGGAAATTTTCTCCTCCATTTCGCAAATTTCTTGATGTACTTTAGCATATTGATCTGAAGTAGTTTTTTTAGCAGCTATAAGCTCTGTCGTTTCTCTTTCTATTTGTTTAATAAATCCATCAATTTGTTTCCTTTCTTCTTGTGCCTGTTGTACTTTGCTTTTCAATGTTGCCTGTTGTATTTGATCCTCCTGGTGCTCTTTGGATAAAAGTTTTAACCTTTTATCTAGACCCTCAATTATCTCCACACATTCATCATACTTAGTTTGAAGGTCTTTCTCTTCTTTTTTTAACGCTGCAATTGATTCCGTTAATTCCTCTAACTCTCTTTTTCGTCCTAAAATACTATTTCCTCTAAAAGCTGAACTTCCTCCAGTTAAGGCACCACCTACATTCATCACATCTCCGTCTATTGTTACAATCTTAAACCTGTACTGCAGTGCTTTGGCAGCTTCAGTAGCAGTATTTAGATTTGGAACAATCAACACTCTAGATAGCAAGCTAGAAAAAACATTAGTAAAGTCACTATTAAATACTATTCTATCTATAGCAACTTCCACATTGGAAAGTCTTTTTAAAATGCTTAACTCCTCTTGGCTTATATGCTTTTTTTGTATAGAGGTTAATGGCAAAAGAGTAACCCTTCCTAAGTTATGTTTTTTCAAATAACGAATCAGCCTTTTAGCGTCTTCCTCATTTCTTGTAACGATGTTTTGAATCGCTGGACCTAAAGCAGTTTCAACAGCAATCTCATAACCTTTTGATACTTTAAGCAAGTTGGCTACAACGCCATAAATACCTTCTCCCAGTGTCAAATCCTTCTCACAAGCTCGCAAAATGTTTTTGACGCTTTTGTTGTATCCATCGTGACCTTTTTCCATTTCCTCAATGATGCTTTTCTTAGAGCTCTTATGGTTTATTTCACTTTTAATTCTTTCAAGTTCTTTATATGCTAGGCTTTTCTTCTCTTCAAGTTTAGTTTTTTCAGCAGTTCCGTTATTCATTTCTTCATTCCTGTGATTTAAAGCATTTGTAATTTCCCTTAACTTTCCCTCTAATGCATCGGCTTTTTCTTTTCCCTCTTCTTTTTTTCTTTTATAATCAATTTCATCCTGCTCTACTTGTTCTATACGTTGCTGCATTGTATTCATTAGGGTTTTAAAACTATTTTCTTCACTCTTTTTATCTGCAATATCATTTAAAGCATCAATAATATAGGATTTAGAATTCTCCATATCTTCTTCTTTTAATAAACTTAACTGAACTGCTTTTTCATACTCAGAAACCTTTTTCTCCAAATCCTTCTTCATACCCTCAGTCTCTGTGTTCATTTTATTGAATATTTCAAGTTTAGCTTCTAATTCCTCTGTGTTTTTGACTGTATTCCTATGAATTTCTTCTATTTCTCCCTTTAATCGCCCTGTATTTTCAGCTAAATGCACTAACTTTTCTTGATTTAAGTTAATATGCCCCTCCTTCTTACCAACTTCGTTTTGCGTATGATAAAATTCATCCTGATACATCTGAACTTCATCTTCTCTTAAATCTATTTTTTTTTGCACTTCTACTAATTGCGATGTATGAGTGTCCTTTTCTTTTGTTTGAAGGGACAAGGACTTTTTTAACATTTCCACCTGTTGATGGGTTTGTTTCAATTCTATATCTGTTTTATCGATTTCTCTTATAAACAAATTTACTTCCAATTTTAATAGGGCTTCTTTTAATTCCTCATATTTTTTAGCCTTTATACTTTGATTTTTCAAAGGTTCCAACTGATTTTGTAGCTCTTGTAGTATATCTGTAAGTCTTGTTAAGTTATCCTTTGTATTGTCCAGCTTTTTTTGAGCCTCGTGCTTTCGATGCTTGTACTTGACGATTCCAGCTGCCTCCTCAAACAACTGCCTTCGGTCTTCTGATTTACTACTTAATATTTCGTCAATTTTACCTTGACCAATAACAGAGTATCCTTCTTTTCCTATACCTGTATCCATAAACAATTCTCTAATATCTTTTAATCTACATGAGGATTTGTTAAGATAATACTCACTTTCTCCGGAACGATACATTCTCCTTGTAATAGTTACTTCTTCATAGGCTACTGGCAAAGCTTGAGAACTATTGTCTAATGTCAAGGAAACCTCTGCTATACCTAAAGGCTTTCTACTACTGGTACCTGAAAAAATAACATCTTCCATTTTGCTACCTCTTAAAGACTTAACGCTTTGTTCTCCTAAAACCCATTTGATCGCATCGGAAATGTTACTTTTTCCACTACCATTAGGCCCCACTACAGCAGTAACCCCTTCTTCGAAACTCATTTCTGTTTTATTTGCAAAGGACTTAAAGCCATAAACTTCTAATCTTTTTAAGTACAAACAATCTCCCTCCCAAACTTGCCACAAAATAATCATAAAGCTATTTTATCATAAAATATACAGATGACTCTATAAAGATTTAAAGATTTTCATCAAATATTGACAATACTTTTACTTCTCCCTTTGGCATGTCGAGACAATGCTTAATAATGACTTTAGACAAACCATACTTGTTGATCAAATATTTTTTATTAGATTGTTTAAAGCCAGCTACTTTAGAAACAATACTGGAATGACAGTAAATGATTAGACTAGTTCCTGTATCTCTTTCAACGGTTTTAAGCTTCTTCTCTATGATCTCTTTATAAATCTCACCTTCAACAATTTCTCTAAAGGCAGGATGGTATGGTCCCGCCACAATAGCCTTGCCGTCAGCAAGATCTTCAGTACTTTGAAGACCTAAACGAATCACCGGTATATGGTTTTCTTCAAACTGTAATAAAAGGTCTTTGCATATAACCACTGTTTCTTCAAAGGAAAAAGGTGCATACTTTCCTTGGCGATATAAGGTTTCTAAATGAGTGTCTTTAATAACAATGGTAGGATAAATTCTAACAAAATCCGGCTTTAGTGAGAGAATATCTTTAGCAGTTTTTTGTATGCTGTCTCTATCATCCCCCAATAAGCCTACCATCATTTGAAGACCTAGTTTAAATTCATATTTTTTAATTAACCCTGCTGCGTAAAAAACATCTTCTCTTTTATGACCTCTATGGTTTAAATCAAGCACCCTATCGTCAGTAGATTGAACCCCTAGCTCAATAGTACAAACACCATATCTTTTTAGTAAATCCAGTCTCTCTTCATCAATATAGTCAGGCCTTGTGGAAACTCTTATACCGTGAATCCTTCCTAATCTCTTCATTTCAAAAGCTGGTTTTAATAATTGAAGTTGATTTTTTATGGGGATTCCTGTAAAACTTCCACCATAAAAAGCTACTTCTTTGTTTACAGCATCTTTAGGAAACAACTGCAAATAATGATGTATAAGTTGATCAACGTCTTTTTGTGTAACCTCGTCTATCTCTCCAGCGATCCTCTTTTGATTGCAAAAACTACAATCATGAGGACAACCTTGATGTGGAATAAAAATAGGAATAATATAATTTTTTTTTGACATCGTCTTTAACCTCGCTTAATTGCTTCCTCAGCCGCCCTTTGTTCTGCTTCCTTTTTACTCTTTCCACTACCTCGACCGATGACTTTATCTCCTATTAGAACTTCTACATCAAAACTCTTATTATGATCTGGTCCATGCTCTTTGACAACATTATAACTGATTTTTTGTGAGGTTTTACTTTGTAATAGCTCTTGTAAATGTGTTTTATAATCCCTAAACAATGTACCTTTGGTAGCAAGGTCTATACTTTCTAGAAAGTGACTTAAAATAAAAGCTTTAGCTTTTTCAATGCCGCCATCTATATAAATAGCACCAATAACAGCCTCAAAGGCATCTGCTAAAATAGACTCTCTATGTCTACCTCCTGTAAACTCTTCACCCCTACCAAGGAATAGGTACTGCCCTATATCTATTTGTCTACCCTGTGCTGCTAAAGAAGCTTCACAAACAACATTCGCTCTTACCTTCGTTAGTTCTCCTTCTGGTAAGTGCTTGTACTTTAAAAAAATATATTCACTTATTACTAAACTTAAAACAGAATCACCTAAAAACTCTAGTCGTTCATTGTATTTTATTTTTTTGTTTTTTGACTCGTTGGCATAAGAACTATGGGTTAAAGCCTCTTTCAATGTATCTATATTTTTAAATTTATAGTTTAATGTGTCTTGTAATTTTGAAATATACTGTTCCGTATGACTATTTATGTGTGGCATCCTTTTCCCTCCAATAGTTGCTTAGTATATTTTTGTTCTATAGATAAACAACATCAGGACTTAATTTTGATATGCTAAGGGCTACATTTGCAGCCCACGGTTTTAAGGCGAAACCGTAGACCGTGTATATCAAAATTAAAGTTTAAACTTGCTTATCTATATCTGTAGTTTAAAATATAATGGCTTCTTATATGCAAATAACCAAAATATCTTTATCCAAACGAAAATCTTATTCACTTTACTGCACTGAAGCAAATCATAACCCCATTCATTAAATTCAATAACATTTTACTATCAAAATCTTTAAAATGCAAAAAATAATTATAGAAATCCTAGGACTTCTATAATTATTTTTTAATGCTTAAGGATGATACTTTTTAAAAGCAATGGTTGCATTATGTCCACCGAAGCCAAAGGAGTTAGATAATGCATAATTAACTTCTTTTTCCCTAGCTACATTAGGCACGTAATCCAAATCACAATCTTCATCAGGGGTTTCATAGTTTATTGTAGGAGGTACAATGCTATGATAAATTGCAAGTACACATGCCATACCTTCTACACCACCAGCTCCTCCCAACAAGTGTCCCGTCATGGATTTTGTTGAGCTAACACACATCTCTTTTGCGTGTTCTTTAAAGACTTTCTTAATTGCTATCGTTTCAAATTTGTCATTGTATGGGGTACTGGTTCCATGAGCGTTAATATAGTCTACCTCGTTATAAGGTATGTTACCATCTTTAAGAGCATTTTCCATAGCCCTAGCTGCACCTTTTCCCTCCGGATCTGGAGCTGTAATATGGTAAGCATCAGCACTCATGCCATAGCCTACAATTTCAGCATAAATTCTTGCACCTCTTTTTATAGCATGCTCTAAGTCTTCTAAGATCAACATACCAGAACCTTCTCCCATTACAAAGCCATCTCTGTTTAAATCAAAAGGTCTGCTGGCTTTTTTAGGATCTTCATTAAAGGTAGACATTGCTCTTAATGAGCAGAATCCTCCCATAGCAAGTGGTGTAATAGAGGCTTCTGTCCCACCGGTAATCATAATATCGGCATCTCCTCTTTCAATCACCCTAAAGGCTTCTCCAACAGCATTAGTAGAGGATGCACAGGCAGTAACCACCGTACTATTAGGGCCTCTTGCGTTAAAAAACATAGACACTTGTCCAGAACCAATATTGGTGATCATCATTGGTATGAAAAAAGGACTGATTCTTTTTACCCCTTTATCCAAAAACTTTAGATTCTGTTCTTCGAAGGTTTCTATTCCACCTATACCTGAACCTAAAATAACACCAAATCTTTCTGATTCAATTTCTTCTATATTCAACTGAGCATCTTGAACTGCCAATTGCGAGGCAGCAATAGCAAATTGAGTGAATCGATCCATTTTTCTTGCTTCTTTTTTATCTATATAATCTTCAGGTTGAAAATCCTTCACCTCTGCTGCAATTTTTGTAGGGTGGTCTGTAGTATCGAACTTTGTGATATAGTCTATTCCAGAAACCCCAGCAGTAAGTGCTTTCCAAAACTCCTCCTTACCCTTACCTATAGGAGTGATACACCCTAACCCTGTTACGACAACTCTTCTTTTCATATGGTCCTCCTTTTCCTACCTAACCTAAAACCTACAGATATGTAGTGGTATAACTACACTTTTAAATACTAATAAATTACCTGTGTATATCTGTACTTTTATAGGGAATCCCAGTTTTTTTATAAATTTTTCTCTACATAAGCTACAATGTCACCAATATTCTTAAAACCTTCAGCTTCATCATCTGCTATTTCAACACCAAATTCGTCTTCGATTGCCATAATAATTTCCACAGCATCTAAGGAATCTGCTTCTAAATCCGCCATTAATGAAGTTTCTTTCGTAATTGCCTGACTATCCTCAACACCTAATTGTTCTCTAATAATATTTACTACCTTTTCAAATACCATCATAAATTCCTCCTTGAATAATGTTTTTAATTTTTTACCACCTTAGATTGCCATACCGCCATCTACGTTAATTACTTGACCAGTAATGTAGTTTGATAAATCACTACTTAAAAATGCCACAAGAGCTGCTATGTCTTCTGGTTTCCCATATCTTTTTAATGGAATACCTTCAATTAAAGCACTTTTTACATCTTCAGTCAATACAGCTGTCATGTCTGTATCAATGAACCCTGGTGCAATGGCATTAACATGGATATTTTTGCTGGCAACTTCCCTAGCAATAGACTTAGTGAAACCTATAACACCAGCCTTTGAAGCTGCATAATTAGCCTGACCAGCGTTTCCTACCACTCCCACTACAGAGGATATATTGATAATCTTACCCTGTTTTTGTTTCATCATTTTTCTTATAATAGCCTTTGTACATAGGAAAACGCCTTTTAAATTTACATCCATCACCTGCTGCCATTCTTCTTCCTTCATACGTAGAAGTAAATTATCTTTTGTGATTCCAGCGTTATTTACCAAAATATCTATCGTATCAAAGTTTTCTTCTGCCAGATCTACCATTTTTTTTATATCATCACTATTGGTTACATTACACTGAATTGCCAAACCCTTCACACCATAAGCTTCTATTTCCTTTACTACCTCATCGGCAGCCTCTTTATTGCTGGTATAGTTAATCATAACATTGGCGCCATGTTCTGCTAGTCCTAGAGCAATGGCTTTGCCAATCCCCCTAGAACCTCCTGTAACAATAGCGTTCTTACCTTTAAGGTTCAATTTGACCCCTCCTTAGTAATTTGGAATTAGCTCTTTTAAGCTCTTCATATCTTCTATACTATAAAGATTTACCTTTGCATCAAAGTTTTTCGCTATTCTTTTTATAAAAGCTGCCAGGGTTTTGCCCGGCCCAATTTCAATAAAGGTATCTATTTCATTTTTTATCATTAGCTCAATGGAATCTTGCCATAATACAGAGCTGCTTACTTGTTCCACTAGCGATGGTATAACTTGTGTTTTACAGTTCAATATTTTTGCCTCTGCATTGGTTACAACAGGAATTTTAGGAGAATCAATTTTTAAGCCTTGTAAATCTGCCTTTAATCTTTCACCAGCTGGCTTCAACAAACTACAATGAAAAGGAGCACTTACTGGAAGCACAACTGCCTTTTTAGCACCTAGTTCTACTGCCTTTTTTACTGCCATCTTCACCGCCTCTACCTCACCAGAAATTACAATTTGACCTGGACTATTATAGTTAGCAGCTTCTACAATGCCATACTGTTTACAGCTATTGATACACTCTTCTAGCGCTTGTTTTTCTAGCCCTAAAATAGCAGCCATAATACCGATTCCCGCAGGAACCGCTTCCTGCATATATTTACCTCGATTTTTCACCAATTTTACTGCATCACCAAACTGAAAGACATTTGATTTCACCAAGGAACCATATTCACCCAAACTCAATCCCGCTGTCATTTCACATTCAACACCAAATTCTTCTAACACCTTCAGTATAGCTATGCTGGTTGTCAGTATAGCAGGTTGTGTATTTTCTGTCTTCACTAAGTCTTCGTCTGGACCATCAAAACAGAGCTTTTTCATATCTAATCCTAAGGCATCACTAGCTTCTTCATAAGCAAGTCCCGCGGCCTTAAAGTTATCTGCAATGTCTTTTCCCATGCCTACATACTGTGCACCCTGACCTGGGAATACAAAGGCAGTTTTTCCCATATTATAAACCCTCCTTGCTTAAACCCTTTAATCTTTCTAATTGTACCTTTGCATCACGAATTACCTCATCTATAATTTCTCCACAAGGTTTAATATCTTTTACCATAGCAGCGATCTGTCCTGCCATCACAGAACCATTTTCAACATCTCCCTCTACTACTGCCAACCTTAGTTTGCCTATACCTATTTTCTCTAACTCTTCTAGAGAAATATTTTCTTTTTCTAACTTTGCAATTTCTTTGGCAAACTTATTTTTTAAAACTCTTACAGGGTGTCCGCTAGTTCTAGCAGTTACAATTGCATCTCTATCTTTGGCCTTCATCACCATTTCCTTGTATTTGTCGTGTGCAGTACACTCATTAGAACAAATAAATCTTGTACCCATTTGCACCCCCTGTGCTCCTAAGGCTAAAGCCGCTACTAAACCCCTGCCATCTGCAATGCCTCCAGCAGCGATTACTGGGATGTTTAACTCATCCACCACCTGAGGTACTAGAGCGAAGGTAGTCAACTCTCCAATATGACCTCCTGCTTCAGTGCCCTCAACAATGACAGCGTCTACCCCTAAACTCTCCATTCTCTTTGCAAGAGCTATAGAAGGAACCACAGGAACAATTTTTGTTCCTATCTCCTTTAATTTCTTAATGTACTTGCCAGGATTCCCTGCCCCTGTGGTAACAACAGGAACTTTATGTTTATAGATAATTTCCATTACGTCTTCAACAAAAGGAGATAGCAGCATTACATTTACACCAAAAGGTCTAGTTGTCAAGTTTTTTGCCTTTTGGATTTCTTGTTCTACAATCTCACTAGGAGCATTGCCTGCTGCAATAATTCCTAATCCACCAGCGTTAGATACAGCTGCCGCTAGCTCTGCTGTAGCAACCCATGCCATTCCCCCTTGAAGGATTGGATATTTAATATTTAAAACCTCACACAAATCTGTACGTAACATCTATATCATCCTCTCCTAATCATTCCTTGCACCACTTTAATACGGTAGACCCCCATGTCAGTCCTCCACCAAAAGCCACCATAACAACATTATCTCCCTTTTTTATAAGGCCTTTTTTCACAGCTTCGTCCAAAGCTACCGGCACAGAGGCAGCAGACATGTTGCCATATTGATCTAAGTTAACATAAACTTTTTCCATAGGGAGCTTAAGTCTTTTTGCTGCAGCTTCTATAATTCTAATATTTGCTTGGTGAGGTATTAAAAAGTCGATTTCTTCTAAACTTAGATTGCTTTTTTCAAGAGCCTTAAGAGCTGCACTTGCCATCACCCTGACAGCAAATTTAAACACTTCGCTGCCATCCATTTTTATACAGTGTAGCCTACTTTCTATGGTTTCATAAGTTGCCGGCAGTCTAGAACCACCTGCTGGTATGGTTAGACAATCTCCACCTTCTCCATTTGCTCCTAAATAAGAGGCTAATATTCCCATCCCCTCTTCAGTTCTTTCTAGCATTACTGCTCCTGCTCCATCACCAAATAATATACATGTATTACGATCCTGCCAATCAACAACCTTTGACATAGCTTCAGCGCCGATAATTAATGCATTTTTATAAAAACCTGTCTTTATAAACTGCTCTCCCATTGTAAGAGCATAGACAAATCCTGTACAAGCCGCTGAAATATCAAAAGCAGCTGCATTTATGGCAGCAATATTTCTTTGAACGATACAGGCCGTAGAAGGAAAAGCCATATCTGCTGTGGCAGTTGCTACAATAATCAAGTCTATTTTTTCAGCATCTATCCCAGCATCCTTTATGGCTTTTTCTGCAGCTTTTGTAGCCACATCAGAGGTAGCTGTGCTTTCATCAACAACTCTTCTTTGTTTAATGCCTGTTCGTGCCACAATCCACTCATCAGAGGTTTCTACCATCTTCTCTATGTCACTGTTGGTCACTATTTTCTCCGGTAGATAACTTCCTATGCCGGTTATCCCCACAGCAAATTTTTTAGTCAAATTGATCCTCTCCTAGCCCGCTAATTTCCTTAGCAATTTCTTCTACTACGTTATTTTCTACAAAAGTTTTGGCCTGTCTGATGGCGTTTTTAATAGCTTTAGCATTAGAGCTTCCATGAGCCTTAATTAAATTCCCCTCTACACCTAAAAAAGGGGCTCCGCCATATTCGGTATAGTCAAATCTTTTTTTAAAATCTCTAAGTCCTGATTTTAAAAACCCAGCAGCTAGTTTACGTAATGTGTTTTTGGTAAACTCTTTTTTTAAAAGTCCAAATATTGTTCCTGCTATGCCTTCTGTCAACTTCAATATAATGTTGCCAGTAAATCCATCACAGATAATAACATCTGCATAACCGGAAGGAATATCTCTGGCCTCTACATTACCTCCAAAATTGAAATTTGCTTTTTGGCAAAGCTTATAGGCTTCTTTTGTAGCATCATTTCCCTTAGTTTCTTCGATACCGATATTTACAGTGCATACCTTGGGGTTTTGTATGTTTAACACCTTTGAAGCATAAACTTCTCCCATAACACCAAATTCTAAAAAGTTTCTTGGTTTACAATCAGTGTTGGCACCACTATCTATTAGTATAGAAGCTCCCTTTACTGTAGGATAAGTAGTAGCTAATGCAGGACGGTCAATACCTTTGATTCTGCCCAATATAAATAATCCACCTGCTAATAATGCCCCCCGTATTTCCTGCAGAAATGATAGCATCAGCTTTTTTCTCCTTCACTAGGTTTAGCCCTACCACCATAGAGGAATCTTTTTTCTTTCTTATAGAGGCAACAGGTTTATCTTCATTAGTAATTTCTTCACTGCAGTGAAGAATCTCTATCTGATTTTTGGGATATTGATACTTTTTTAATTCCTTTTCAATTTGATCTTTATCCCCAGTTAAGATAATGTCTATAGGATGCTCTTTTACAGCTTCAATAGCTCCTAACACTGTAACAGCAGGACCATGATCTCCCCCCATCGCATCTACAACTAATTTCATTCTACCCCTCCCTCTTCAATAACTACTAAAATGAATTTCCCTCTAAACACCTGTACTTGATCTACTTTGATTCGCACATGTACAAAATGATTATTTCCTCTAACTCTTACAACTTCTGCCTTAGCTACTAATTTATCTCCAGCCTTTACAGGGTTTAAGTACTTAATATTTGACACACCAGTCAGTGCAAGTTCTGCATCAATTACTGCCATGGCTAAAGACTCAGCTTGAGAAAAAATATGATGTCCTCTTACAAGATTCGTTTTACTGAAGGCCATCTCCTGCGTAGTTTGCAACACAGATATGCCACTCTCTCCTAAGTTTAAATCAATTAATTCTCCTACGATTTCAGCTCCAACAATACTTCGCACTTTTTTATAGTTTTTTTCTGCTACATTCTTTATTCTTTCTCTAAGCTCTGGTATGCCTAGTTCTAATCGATCTAATCTTATGGTCTGTATACTAACACTAAATTTAGTGGATAAATCTTCATCGGTTAAAAAGGGATGCTCCTTAATCAGTTCTAGCAACTTCTTTTGTCGAGCAGATTTAGTAAGCTTACCTGTCCCTCTCATTCTCATCACCTCATTAATTAGTACCAAAATTTAGTACCTGATACTAATAATTAGTATATATTATTCCCTATGAAAAATCAAGAACTTTATCTTTATTATTTAAAAAATTGGATTATTTATAATGCTTATTTTAAAAATTTAAAGTTTTTTCAAAAAAAATTTATAGGATTTATCTCTGCCACCCTATTGCTTTTAATCTACAAAAAAATAGTAATGATTTTTCATTACTATTTTTTATGGTTACTATTCATTTACTGTAATTACCTCTTTGTTTTTGTAGTATCCACATTCAGGACATACACGATGTGATAATTTAGGTTCGTGGCACTGTGGGCACTTTACATACCCTGGTGCAACATATTTAGAATTTGCTGCTCTTCTCATATTTCTTTTTGATTTACCTGTTTTACGCTTTGGTACCGCCATGTTTAACACCTCCTTAATCTTGTTGTAACAGTTCTTTCAATTTAGCAAGTCGAGGATCTATATCATCTTCATTCTCTTGATTGCATTGACATTGTTCTATGTTCAAATCTTCACCACATGTTTTACACAATCCCTTACAGTTTTCACTACATACTACCTTCATAGGAAGATTCATGATGATTTGTTCTTTTATGACTTCATTGAAATCAATCACATTATCATTATAAACAATTGTATCGTCTAAGTCTTCCTCTTCCTTAAACTTTTCTTGCCCAACTAACTCAACATCAATATTGGTTTTTAGTAGATAAGTAAAAGGTTTTAAGCATCTTCCACAGTGAACCTGAAGTTCTGTTTCAAGATTACAGGATAAAAAAATCTTTTTTCCAACACTGTATACTTTTCCTAAAACATGAATAGGAGAAATCACCTTAAGAACATCACCATAATAGTTTATATTGTCAAGGTCAACAGTAAAATCTAAATGTACTTCCTCATGTTCCCCTCTTTTTATGGTGTTTAAATCAAATTTCAACATTCTCACCTCTATTAAGTATACAAAAGTTTTCCTTTGAAGATTTCAGAAAATTTCATTGGAAATACCTTTTACAAATATATCAACAAAAATGATTATACAAATCAATTGAATGTTTGTCAAGCATTTTATCTTGATACGTTGAAGAAGTCTAAAATATTTACCTGCCACTTTAATACATTGGAGGCGAATAACTATTTTCTTCATGATGAAAAGGTAGAGAGCTTTCTTCCCTACCTTTTTACCTCTACTGTCCTACAGGGTTCTTTTATCCTACAAGGTTCTTTGTATCTCTTGCGATCACTAATTCCTCGTTCGTTGGAATTAATAGTACCTTTACTGCAGCATCGCCAGTTGAAACAACAGTTTCTTTTCCACGTACATTGTTTTTCTCATCATCGATCTTGATACCTAAAAATTCAAGACCTTTGCAAATTTCTTTTCTAGCTATAAAAGAGTTTTCTCCTAAGCCAGCAGTAAACACTACTGCATCTACGCCACCCATCTCAGCAGCATAAGCTCCTATATACTTTTTCACTCTTTGATAATATAAATCTAGCGCCAATTGTGCTCTCTCGTTTCCTTTTTCTGCAGCTTCTTCAATATCTCTAAAGTCACTGCTGATTCCTGATACACCTAGTACACCAGATTTTTTGTTCATAGCATTGGTTGCCTCTGCTATGGTTAAGTTTTCTTTATTCATCCAGTAATCAATAATAGCAGGGTCTAAATCTCCGCATCTTGTTCCCATAGCTAATCCTTCTAATGGTGTAAAGCCCATACTGGTATCAACAGATTGTCCATGTTTTACCGCAGCAATACTAGCTCCATTTCCTAAATGGCATGTAACTACTTTTAAATCTTCCAGTGGTTTTCCTAACATTTCAGCAGCTCTATCTGAAACATACTTATGAGAAGTTCCGTGGAAACCATATCTTCTTACTTTATATTTTTCATATAGCTCATAAGGTAGAGCATACATGTAGGAAGTCGCTGGCATCGTTTGATGGAAAGCAGTATCAAATACCGCTACCATAGGTGCCTCAGGTAAGATTTCTTTACACGCATTAATTCCCATTAAGTTTGGAGGATTATGTAATGGTGCTAATTCTGCACACTCTTCTATGGCTTTCTGCACTTTTTCATCTATGATTACAGAGCTTGAGAACTTATCTCCTCCATGAACAACTCTGTGACCTACAGCAGTGATCTCTTCCATAGATGCAATTGCACCATATTCACTATTTGTTAGAGCATCTACAACAATTTTTATAGCTGCTTTATGATCATTTAAAGGTTCCTCAATGACAACTTTTTCTTTACCTGTTGTCTCATGTTTTACAAAAGAACCTTCTATTCCTATTCTTTCTGCTATTCCTTTTGCCAGTAACTCTTCATTTTCCATATTAATAAGCTGATACTTAAGTGACGAACTACCACAATTCATAACTAATACTTTCATTTAACTTAATACCTCCTTATCTAATTAGGTAATACTAGGTAAAACATAGTTTGATAAATCATTATCAAAAAATCTCTTAACATTACAATCATAATAAATTTTTAATGCTTTTTCAAGTTTTTCCATGATTTTTTATTAAAATTTATGAATTTCGGTCTATTTTTTCTTCAAATATCTGCTGTCTGTTGATTACATTTACTAAAATAACCTAATTTATTAGAAACTATACATACATAGACATTCATGTTATATTTTATTAAGTACATAGTTTCTTATCATTTATAGAAAAACTATATATAGCAACCTTAACAATTTCAATAAAATAATGGAGGTTTTTATGAAGGTATTAGGTTTAATTACTGAATACAATCCTTTTCACAATGGACATCTACATCATTTAAATGAGTCTAAGGTTCTTACTGGCTGTACCCATACTGTAGCCGTAATGAGCGGAAACTTTCTCCAAAGGGGTGAACCCGCCTTAATACATAAGTGGGAACGGGCTAAGATGGCAATACAGTCTGGCGTTGATTTAGTAGTTGAGCTTCCTACCCCCTATGCTTGTGCTACAGCGGAGTTATTTGCCTTTGGCTCAGTCAGTCTGCTACATTCTATGGGTGTAGTAAATTCCCTTTGCTTTGGAAGCGAATATGGAAAAATCCTCTTACTAGAAGTGATCGCTGAAGTATTGTTGTTATCTCCCACTGAATTCAAAATTCTTCTCAAAGGTTATTTAAAGGAGGGTCTTTCTTTTCCTTCAGCTAGGTCAAAGGCTTTAGTTGATTATCTAACTATCGATACTTGTTTCAAACTAAAAAGTTCAGACCTGCAAACCATAGAAACTATTATGAATAGTCCTAACAATATTTTAGCTATAGAATACATGAAGGTATTAAAGAAACTGAATAGTCCTATTTTACCCTATACAATTCCTAGAGTTCAGGCTGCCTATCATTCAACAGATCTTAATGGTAGGATAGCTAGTGCCACTGCTATTAGAGAGCACCTTCACAATAAAAAAGACCTAAAAGAACTAAAAAATGTTATGCCCCCCTCCTCCTTCAGGATTTTAAAAAAAGGCATCGAAGGTAAAATAGCACCTATCTTTAAAGAGGACTTTGAAAAGACGATTTTGACCCTTTTAAGACGAGAAAGCAAAGAAGGTCTTTCCCTTTACTTTGATATAACGGAGGGCTTAGAAAACAAAATTCTTCAGTGCAGTAACAGTTGTAACTCTTTAACAGAACTATATCATTGTGTGAAAAGCAAAAGATATACATTAACCCGTCTTCAAAGAATTTGTATGCATGTGTTGCTAAATCTAAAAAAAACAGATATCATAGACTTTACCCTCCATGGAGGGCCTCAGTATCTTCGTATCCTTGCTTTAAACAATAAAGGTAGGGAGATTTTAAAAAAATGTAAAAGCAAATCTACTATACCTATTATTAATAAGATTAATCAATATCATCCTCAAAATGAGCTGGCAAAAAAAATGTTAGCAACAGATATAAGAGCCACCAATCTATATGCTCTAGCAATGAATCCTGATGATTACGCTGCTGGACCTTTGGACTTTTATATAAGTCCTTATTACGAGGAAATATAATTAATAATTTGAGTTGTGCAATTATCTAGTCTGTTAAAGTTCATGGAGCTATCATAATAAAAGAATATATACTTTTAATAACAAATATATATTTATTATTAAGGTTTTATCTCCAGCTTATCAAAAGATGCTACCTTTAAAATCATAGGTAGTTTTTTTTAACTATTTACTTTAACAGGGGGAATACTATGTTTGGTGTTTTTATGATACTACTAGTACTAGCAGTAGGTATATTTTTCATCCGCTATAAAGCCCAAAGAAAAAGACTACAAAAGCTTTTAGTGGATTACCTAATTATATTGGTGGTTGCAGTTTTAGTGGTTTGTATTATTATTTTTCCAAATCAGTCTGTAAAGGCTGCTTACGAGGGTCTTAAGGTGTGGTTTGCGGTTGTTTTACCTGCTTTACTTCCCTTTTTTATAGGATCAGAATTGCTGGTGGGCTTGGGGGTTGTTAAGTTTATTGGTACGCTGTTGGAGCCTATTATGCGTCCTCTTTTTAATGTTCCGGGAGAAGGCTCTTTTGCCTTTGCTATGAGCGTCACTTCTGGTTATCCTGTTGGGGTGAAAATCACTACAAAACTACGTTCAGAAGGTCTACTGTCACAGATAGAAGCACAGCGCCTTGTTGCCTTTTGTAGTACTTCAGGACCGTTATTCTTAATTGGTGCTGTTTCTATCGGTATGTTTAAATCCTCTGAAGTAGGTATGCTTTTAGCTATTTGTCACTACGTAGCAGCTGTCATTGTCGGCCTTTTTTTTAGTTTTTATAAAAGAGGCTATCGTGAAAACTTCTCTCCTTCTTCGCCATCAACACATAGAAATTTAATTAAGAAGGCTTTTATGCAGTTAAATATTGCACGCAAAAAAAATCCTCCCTTCGGAATTTTACTAGGTAATGCCGTTAGAGAATCTATCAACACCATGTTGATGGTAGGAGGCTTCATTGTTTTATTTTCTGTAATTATTAATATCCTTGATATTATTGGTTTAATCGATATCGTGGCGAATTGTCTATACTTTTTACTTCAACCCCTCCATATAGATTTTTCTATTATTAGAGCTATCATTACAGGTTTCTTTGAAATAACAATAGGGTCTAAGATGGTGGCAGACACTTTAAACACAGCTCTCATCCATCGTATTGCTGCCACTGCTTTTATCATTGGTTGGAGTGGTTTTTCAATCCACGCTCAATCTATTAGTATTTTGAGTACTACTGATATCAATCTCTATCTTTACATATTTTCAAAACTGCTGCACGGCATTTTTTCTTATATTCTTGTTTATTTAGTTTATCCTATATTTACAACATTCTTTACTTTTACCATTCCTACTTCTTATTATAGTGAAGGGTTATCCTTATATGAAAAAATCATTAGCAATTTAAAGTTTTCAGTAGAAATTTTTATCTTACTCTTTATTGGCATCCTATTCATCTCTTTATTCATTGGTTTTGGGGGTTTAATTACCCATCATTTTAAAAATAAAGCTTAAAAGGGATGAAGTAGATTACTTCATCCCTTTTAACTCATCTCTATTAGTTTTTACAGTTTCCATTAGCCCATCTAAAACACCTTCAACATTAGATAGTATTTCATCGGCATAATCTCTAGCACCTAAACGCATTTCTTTCGCTCCCATTTGTGCTTCAGCAATAATTTCCTCTGCCTGACTACGAGCTATCTTTGTAATTTCATCCTGTTCCACCATAGCTATAACATGTTCATTAGCTTCTTCAATAATAGTATCTGCTTCCTGTTGAGCCTCCACCAGAATTCTCTGTCTTTCTTCTTTGATCCATTGAGCTTGCTTCACTTCATCTGGCAGATGTATTCTTATTTCTTTAATCACTTCCAATACTTCATCTCTATCCACCAGCACTTTATGAGCAAAGGGTATTGACGATCCACTTTCTATAATTTCTTCTAATTCTTCCAACAATTTCAGTACATCCACAATCATTCCCCCCTGTTTTTTAAAAATACATTTTTAAATTTTTTGAAAGATTGCTTCCTTTGTCGATTCTGGAACCAAACCCTCTATACATCCTCCAAATTTAGCCACTTCCTTTACTAAACTAGAGCTAAGATAGGAATTTTTGCTGCTAGTCATTAAAAAAATTGTTTCTACATCTGGTGCTAGTTTCCTATTCATCAGTGCCATCTGAAATTCATATTCAAAATCAGATACGGCCCTTAAACCTTTAATAATGATATTAGCATTATTTTTTTTAGCATAATCTATCAATAGCCCAGAAAAACAATCTACTGTAACATTTTCGTAAGCGGCTGCAGCTTCCTTTATTAGAGCAACTCTTTCTTCTAGTGAAAACAATGGATTTTTACTAGGATTTTGAAGTACAGATACAACAACTTGATCACACAACTTGGACGCTCTTTCAATGATATCTAAATGTCCATTAGTAATTGGATCAAAACTTCCAGGATAAATACCTATTTTCATTAAACTTCCTCCTTTAGTTTATAAAAAGTAGCGCTTGTATTTCCGTAACTTTTGCTGCGAAATTGTAAAATAGAACCTATTTCTTCAGGCATATCCTCATCTTTATCATGTTCTACAATAATCATACCAGAAGGTTGCAATAGCTTGTTTTTAGCTATTTCTTCCAAGGCAGCAATTGCCAGTCCTTGTTTATAGGGCGGGTCCATAAAAATAATATTAGCTTGTACATTTCTACCGGCTAGTCTATTGATGGCAGAAATTACATCTGATTGTAATATTTCCGACTTAGTAATCAAATTTGTTTTTTGTAAATTTTTCTTGATAATATCTATACTTTCTTGGTTTTTATCTACAAAGTATACTTTTTCAGCTTTTCTTGATAAAGCTTCTATACCTAGGTTTCCCGTACCAGAAAACAAGTCAATAACGATGCTATCATATAAATAGTTCTGTACAATGTTAAAAATTGACTCCTTCACACGGTCTGAGGTAGGTCTAATCTGTAAATCCTTTGGCGTAAAAAGTCTAAGACCTCTAGCCTCTCCAGCAATAACTCTCATAAATTTCCTCCTTAGGCAGCTATATCTATATTTTAACATACCAACTATTGGTTAACAAAATATTTTTCTAATATATAGGAGATTCCCTTCCGTATTTCCTCCATATTTCACATTGTACAACTTTCTTATTACTTTTATACTAACAATAAAAGGAACAATCTCAGCTGTCCCTTTTATCAGTTAAGTACCTTGAAAACCATTAAATTTTTCCTCTAGCTTTTCTCTTAATAAAGGATATTGTTCCAACATCAAATACGGATCTTCTTGCAGCAATTCCTCTACTTGACCTTGTACTTTTTTCAAAACCTTTATATGTTTAAATAAATTCGCTATTTTTAAATCCGGTAATCCATGCTGTCTTACACCAAAAAATTCTCCAGGTCCTCTAATTTCTAGATCCCTCTCAGATATAATAAAACCATCTGTAGTCTCTTCCATGATCTTCATTCTTTCTTTTGCTATCTTACTTTTATTATTATGTATTAACAAACAGTAGGATTGGAAGTCTCCTCTTCCTACTCTACCTCTTAATTGATGTAGCTGAGCCAAACCAAAGCGTTCAGCATTTTCTATAATCATCATGGTAGCATTAGGCACATTTACCCCTACCTCTATGACGGTAGTGGATACCAATACATGTATTTTATTCTCCAAGAATAATTTCATTACGGTTTCTTTTTCTTTAGAATTCATTTTACCATGTAGTAGCCCCACCTCATAATCAACAAAATAAGTAGCAGCCAGTTCTTCTTTTATCTCTGTAGCAGCCTTAGCTTCTATTGCCTCTGACTCCTCCACCAAAGGACATACCACATAGGCTTGTCTACCTAAGGCTAGTTCTTTTTTAGCAGTAGCATAAGCTCTTTCCTTTTCTTCTATAATTAAGCTATGGGTTTTAATTTCTTTTCGCCCTGGAGGCAACACATCAATGATAGATATATCTAAATCTCCATATAAAATCAGTGCCAACGTTCTAGGAATAGGTGTGGCTGTCATAACTAAAATATGAGGATTGTCTCCCTTTTCCGCAAGTATCGCCCTTTGGGCAACTCCAAAGCGATGCTGTTCATCAGTAATGACTAGGGCTAGTCTGTGAAAATTTACAGTTTCTTGAATAAGTGCATGTGTACCTATAATAATATCAATTTGACCTTCTTGTATTTCTTTTAATAATTGCTGTTTTCTTCCTTTTGTTAAACTACCGGTTAGTAGACCAATCCTTATTCCCATAGGCTCTAAAAGTTGTTTTAGAGAAGTATAATGCTGTTCTGCTAATATTTCTGTAGGCACCATGAAGGCACCTTGACAACCATTCATGACAGCTTTATATAATGCAATAATAGCTACAATCGTTTTACCAGAACCTACATCTCCTTGGACCAATCGGTTCATAGGAACTTCCCTTTCTAAGTCCTTTAAAATCTCACCTATCACGTTTTGTTGTGCCGAAGTAAGACGAAAAGGAAGCCCTTGGATAAAAGAAGCGATGCCATCCTTCATCGTAAGAGGGATGCTTTTTTGTTGCTTTATTGTCTTCTTCTTTATTTTTATTAATGCTAATTGTAGTAATAATAGCTCTTCAAAAACTAATCTATACTTTGCAATCTTCATCTGCTGTAGTGAAGTAGGAAAGTGTATATTTTTTAAAGCAAATTGTAAGCTGCACAACTTATTTTTTTTAATCATATCCTCTGGAAGATAATCATCTAGGTTCTCTAATGCTTCAACGATGTTTCTTTGAATATGCATCATCTGTTTTTGATTAAGTCCTTCAGTAGATGGATAAATGGGTACAATACCCTCCTTTATAGGTGTTTCATTGGGTGTAATTACTTCATAAGTAGGATTTACCATCTCCAAACCTTTTGGACACCCTTTTACCTTACCATAAAGCATTAAATAATCCTTATGATTAAATTTATTTTTCATATAGGACTGATTAAAAAAAGTGATAGTCATAGAGCCTGTAGCATCTTTTAACAAATATCTATTGATATTTAATCCTTTTCTAACATAAGTAGATTGACACTTCCCCACCACAAAACCATACACCGTCGTTTGATCTCCTGGTTGCAATTCAACGATTTTTTTAGAAATGCTACGGTTCTCATAGTCCCGAGGAAAATGGTAGAGCATATCTTCGACACTATAGATTTTTAATTTTTTTAGTAAAGACAGCCTCTTAGGACCAACCCCTTTGATATACTGAATATCTTTTTTAAGCATTTCCATTCTCTTGTTCACTCCAAACCGACTTTCCTTATCATAAGTCCTTAACTTATTCTATAGAAAATATATAGTAATACAAAGGCTGCCCTCCGTAATATAATTCCACATCACAGTCGGGAAAAAGCTCTTCTACTCGGTTTTTTAAGAGACTAGCAGCTTCTTCCTCCGTGTCCTCACCATAAAAAATTGTAATAATTTCATCCTCTTCTGTCACAGTTTTATTTAAAAGTTCAATGGAAACATCTAATAACTCTCTACCTACTCCTTGAATCTCACCTTCTCCAATTCCTAGTATATCTCCTTCACGAATAGCAATATCATTATAACTAGTGTCTCTGACAGCATAGGTAACCTGTGCTGTTTTTACATTTTGAATAGCTTCTAGCATTTCAACTTCATTATCCTCTGGTGAGTTTTCTAAATTAAATGCCATTAACGCTGTAATTCCTTGGGGCACAGACTTTGTTGGGATTACCCTAATATCTTTATTTGAAATAGTTTTTGCTTGATTTGCCGCCATAATAATATTGCTGTTGTTAGGTAATATAAAGATGGTTGCAGCATCAATCGTATTAATAGCTTTTACAAAGTCCTGTGTACTGGGGTTCATCGTTTGCCCCCCTTCGATCACATAATCAACATCAAAATCCTTAAATATATTTGTTAAGCCCTGCCCCATCGTTACGGTAACAAAACCATACTGCTTGTTTTGTTTTTTAGATCTTATCTCTGCCACTTCCTCAAAGTTTTCATTTCTATGCTGTAGTCTCATGTTATCTATTTTTATATCTCTTAAATCCCCTAGTTTCAAACCATGTTCTAACACTTCTCCTGGATGATTTGTATGGATATGTACCTTTACAACATTTTCATTTCCCACCACCAACATAGAATCTCCATAATCCTTGATGGCATTTTTCAGTTCTTCTATATTAGCCTCTGCAACGGTAATAATAAATTCTGTACAGTAGCCAAATTCTATAGCGCCTTCTACATGATCTTCATGCTGAACCGTTTGTTGTATAATTTCTAAGTCTTCCGTTGTTGGAATATTTCCAGTGAGGGCACCTAATGCCCCTAGATAAATATAGATCAGTCCTTTTCCTCCTGAATCTACCACGCCTGCTTCTTTTAGTACCTTTAGCATATCAGGTGTTCTTTTCAAAATTTCTTCTGCCTCAACAATTATCTTTTCAATAAAAACAATGATATCTTTTTCTTTTTTAGCGATGATTACTGCCTTTTCAGCACTTTCCCTGGCTACAGTTAGTATAGTGCCTTCTACCGGCTTCATAACAGCTTTATAAGCAGTATCAGAAGCTGTCTTTAGAGCGATAGCCAAATCTTTTGTTGTAAGTTTTTCTTTCCCCTTTATGCCCTTTGCAAAACCCCTGAGTAATTGCGATAAAATAACCCCTGAATTCCCTCGGGCCCCCATAAGAGAGCCATTAGCTGCTAAGGAAGCTACTTCTTCCAAAGTATCTCCCTTATTACTTTTAATTTCTTTTACTGCCGACTGCATCGTTAAAGACATATTTGTTCCTGTATCTCCATCAGGAACTGGAAATACATTTAGTGCATTTACTACTTCTTTGTTAGCTTCTAAAGATTGTGCTCCAGCGATAAGCATCTGTTTTAGTAATTGCTGATCTATGTATTCAACTTTCAAGTTTCGTACCTCCTTAAGTTACTTTTGGACTCTGACTCCTTGTACATTGATGTTTACTTTTTTTACATTCATACCTGTTAGATGTTCTATATTGTACTTTACTTTTTCAATGATATTGTTGGCTACAACAGAGATCCTTGTACCAAACTCCACGATAACGAATAGCTCAATAGTAATTTCATCACTTTCTGTAACTACTTTCACCCCTTTACTGGAATGTTCTCTTTTTAAAAGTTCCACTAAGCCTCCTGCAGCAGATTTTGCCGCCATCCCTACCAATCCATAACACTCCATAGCTGAAGCACCGGCTATAGAAGCTAATACATGATCATCAATAACAATTGTGCCAATGTCATTTGTTAATTTTCCTGGCATTAGTTACCCTCCTTCGATATTTCTATCTATAAAATAATATTTCAAATATTTTTTCCTTATAGTATAGAATAATGTATGTAATTCCTCAAATTGTACATAAAATGTATATAACTATTGTATATGAATCTATAAAATAGTTCAATAAAAAACAAGTTTACATTTTTTATTGAATTATTTTCATATTTTCATTGCAAAATCCCTAGTAATATGTTAATATTATAATGTTTTTAAAGCTTGAACATGAGCTTGAAGGAGGTGTTCATAATGGCAAGAGTATGTGAAATATGCGAAAAAGGAAAAGTACATGGCAATCAGGTCAGCCACTCCAACCGTCATAGCAAAAGAACTTGGTTACCTAACTTAAGAAGAGTAAGAGCTATCGTTGATGGTACGCCTAAAAGAATTAACGTATGTACAAGATGCTTACGTTCTGGTAAAGTAGAAAGAGCTATATAAATAAAAAAAGCCACCTAAATCGGGTAGGCTTTTTTTGCTTTAAAAGTGATAAATCACAATTCCTACAATCATGCACATAAAAGCAAATATAAAAATCCATAATGTAAAGGGGATTACATAAAGAAATATACAAAAACCTACTATAAATATCACTAAACCAATGAGTTTTGATAAAGACGTTCTTCGCTTCCTTCGAAACATCGAATCACCTGCCTAAGTTCATTATTATTAATATCATATTCAAAAAAAACAAAAATGCTACTGAATCATGAAAAATTCAATAGCATTTTTTTATTCTTTATACTTAATTTAAGTATTCATTCTTTTGATTTTATAACTAATAACACACCTTCTTTAAGAGAGATCACAGCCTCTTTTTGTATAAAGACATTACTGATTCCTAAAGTACTGCCTTGATCTATGTCTCTATCCTTTAGAGGGTATTCTAAACCTTCAAGAGTAACACCTTTAACAGGATTGGTCAAAGGAATAATGGAAATGTGCTCTCCTATCTCTCCTTGTACATAAATTCTGCTATTGGTAATGGTAATATAGCTGTTTTCATCTACTATTTTTCCTTCTACTCCCTGCTGCAAAATTCTCCATAACAGCATGATATTGCCTATACTGTGATCCTGCCTTGATCCTAGGGCTCCGATCATGGTAATACTTTTAGGGTTTAATTGAAAGGCATATTCCAATGCCAGTTCTGTATCTGTCTGGTCCTTTCTAGAGGGGAACTTCTCATATTGTACTTTATTTTCCTTCATCCATAGTAAATCTTCAGAATCGATAGAATCAAAGTCTCCCACCAATAAATTAGGGACAACATTTATTTTTCTTAAGTACTTAGCCGCACCATCAGCACATATAAGGTATTTATTTTTGATGATGTTTTCAATATAGGCCAAGTTGTCAATATTTCCATTAGCAATAATAACAATCTCCATAATCTTCCTCACTATTTAGCATTTCTTCTGATTTCTTTTACGGTGGCTTCCATATCTACACTGTTGAAAACAGCAGATCCTGCAACAAGAACATTGGCTCCAGCCTCAGTCACTAAGCCAACATTGTCTGGCTTAATGCCTCCATCTACTTGAATATCTAAATCTAGTTTTTTTTTGTTAATCATCCCTCTTAATTCTTTAATCTTATTCAGCATACCAGGAATAAAAGACTGTCCCCCAAAACCAGGGTTTACTGTCATAATCAGTACCATATCTAGATCCTCTAATACATATTCAATATCTGTTAATGGTGTGGCAGGGTTAAGGGCCACTGCAGCTTTAATACCATAGCTTTTTATATGTTGTATGGTACGGTGCAAGTGTCTGCATGCCTCACTGTGAACGGATATAATATCTGCCCCTGCCTTGACAAAGTCCCCAATATACTGATCTGGATTTTCTATCATTAAATGCACATCAAAGGGCATTTTGGTTTTCTCCTTTAAGCTTTGCACGATGGGGGGCCCTAATGTAATATTGGGCACAAAGTGTCCGTCCATTACATCAATATGCAATAAATCACATCCAACTTCTTCTACCCTTTTTACCTCATTAGCTAAATTTGCAAAATCTGCTGCTAGTATAGAAGGGGCTAATTTTATCATTTGTTAAAACCTCCTATTGCTTTTAATTTCCTGTAAAAATTGTTGATAACTATTATGACGTTCCTCTGCTATCAGGTTTTTCTGCAAAGCGTTTTTTATACCACATTTTGGTTCATCAATATGCTGACAGGAGGAAAATTTACATTCCTCCCTATATTCATTAAATTCCGGAAAGTATAAAGCTAAGTCTTCTGCTTCCATAAAATCTAGACTTAGAGCACTAAACCCTGGAGTATCTACCACCCAACTGTTTTTTTCAATAGCAATTAACTCCGCGTGTCTTGTGGTATGTTTACCCCTGGCTGTCTTCACACTGATTTCACCGGTTTTCAATTGCAGTTCTGGATGCACTTTATTTAACAATGTGGATTTTCCTACCCCTGATGGTCCTGCAAAAACACTGGTATTTCCAATCAGTACCTCCTTTAAATCAGCTATGCCTACATCCCTCTTAACACTAGTTAACAATACCTTATAACCAATAGCACGATATCTATCTACAATCGGAAGATAGTCTTCCTCAGCTAGCAAATCTACTTTGTTAAAACAAATAACAACTTCTAATTCCTCACTTTCTGCCAGCACTAAAAAACGATCTAGCAGCATGATATTTGGCTCTGGTTGAGTAACAGCAAAGACGATGATCGCTTGATTTACATTTGCAACAGTAGGACGGATTAACTCCGTACTTCTTTCCATTATTTTTTCCATAACTCCTAATTTCTTCTGTTCATCTGTAATAGAGATTTCTACATAGTCTCCTACTAAAGGTGTAATCTTCATCTGCCTAAATATACCCCTAGCTTTACATTCATAGGTTTCCCCATCGACATCGACATAGTAAAACCCGCCTATTCCCTTTATCAACCGACCTCTTTTCATTCATTCCCTCCTAAAAGTTTATCTTAGTACAATATTATTCTTATGTTTTTGGGCATTTACAAACAGTTCAAATTCTTGTTTTGCATAACCAGTGAGAGGGACTACTACCGTATGCCCGTCTTTATCCAAGTCGTGCTTTCTTTTATATACCTCTTCTCCATCAGATACCCTCTTGATGGCAATTTCCACAATCCCGCTATGACCTGGTAATTGTATCCTTACATTTTGAGTAGATAAAGTTGCTGACGCGCTTTGGTCCTCCTCTGGTGTTTCTGGTGTTTCATCTTCTGGTGGTGTTACATCCTCCGGCTCATCGATTACTTCTGGTCCTGTACTTATCGTTAAATTAACCACTGCATTTTGTGCTATCGGCGTTTCTGGAGGAATACTTTGGAAGATCACACGACCTTCTGCATGTTCGTTGCTAGGTGCTTCTGTAATAGCACCTATTTGTAATTGCAACTGTCTTAATGTGGCTTCAGCACTTTCCCTAGTATTGCCTACTACATTAGGCATTGGAAAAGTAACTACTTGAGGCCCTTTGCTGATAACATAATCCACCGTAGATCCTGCCGGTACTGAAGACCCTGCTCTAGGATTTTGCTCTATTACAACACCAATAGGAAATTCGCTAAAATTTTCTGTAACACGCCCTTCACTCAACCCCTCATTTCTTAGCATCAAGGGGGCGTTTGCTGCCTCTTTAAATCGCAAGTCCGGCACCTGTGCCATATCTGGACCTGCACTTACCACTACTCTGATGGGATAGCCCTTCTTTACCTTCATACCAGCATCAGTTTCCTGATTAATAATTTCATTTTTTGGTACTTCCGTACTATTTATAGACCTTTCACTTAATTCTAAGCCTAATTGGCTAGCCATTTCTCTAGCTTCGAGAATATCCTTGCCTACTAAACTTGGAACCTGCACATCTTCTGTTCTGAAAAAGTTTAAGTTACTCACATAAAAAAGTCCAAACATAAATAACAATGCTGCAATTAAAGCAGCCGCAACTGCAGCAGCAATCATTAGCTTATTATTACCTTTTTTATTTTTAGGCAATGGTGCCTTAGGTGTCTCAATATCTTCTTCCTTAATACGAGGTATGATCTGCGTAGGTGAGTCTTCATGATTGATCATCATCGTCATCTCACTACTAACAACATCTTCCTTTAATTTACCTAAATTTTCTATTAAACTTTGTGTATTTTGATACCTGGAGGCTTGATCCTTCTGCATCAGTTTTAGTATAATTTCCTCTAAAGACTTAGAAATTTCTGGAATAATCTCCGAGGGAGGAACCGGCTCCTGCTGAATATGCTTTAATGCTACTGCTATAGGACTTTCCCCTTCAAAAGGTACTTTTCCTGTAGCCATTTCGTACATAACAATCCCCAATGAGTATAAGTCGGATTTTTCATCTGTATACCCACCTCTGGCCTGCTCTGGTGAAAAATAGTGAACAGAGCCTATAACACTACCCATATTGGTAATGGTAGAAGAAGTGGCAGCAATAGCAATCCCAAAATCTGTTACCTTTGCTCTATTATCTTCTGTGACTAGAATATTATGGGGTTTAATATCTCTATGAACTACATGGTTATAATGGGCATGTTGCAAGGCTGAAGCTATTTGCTTTGTATAATTAATAATTTCATGCAAAGTTAATATGCCCTTTTCCTTTATTACTTCCTTTAAAGTTTTTCCCTTGACATACTCCATAACAATATAGTAAATATCATCTTCTTCTCCAACATCATACAGATTTACAATATTCGGATGGGACAAGCTTGCAGCGGCTTGAGATTCCCTCTTGAACTTTTCTATAATGTCTTTATCACTAGTAAATTCTGATCTTAATATTTTTACCGCTACGTATCTATTTAATAAGTTGCACTTGGCCTTATAAACTAAAGCCATACCGCCGCCTCCGACTTTTTCAACAATTTCATATCGACCACCTAGTATTTTGCCAATCATACTTTTCACCTACCTTCTAAACCAGTGGGACTGTTTTTTGCAATAACTACTGTAATATTATCGTACCCACCTCGTTGATTTGCTAAGGAAACTAGCTTGTTACACCCTTCCACACAATCCTTCATTTCTAGTAAGATATTTTGGAGCTCGTAGTTGTCAACAAAGTTTGTCAGACCATCCGTACATAATAAAAGAAGGTCTCCTTCATAGAAATCTATAGAAAAAATATCTACCTTTACTTTTTTATCAGCACCTAACGATCTAGTAATAATGTTTTTCTGAGGATGTTTCATCGCTTCTCTTTCTGTTATACTTCCATTTCTCACTAATTCTGCCACTAAGGAGTGGTCTTGCGTTATTTGTTCTAGCTCTCCATTTCTCAAAATATAAGCCCTGCTATCACCAATATGCCCTATATACACCTTATCTTTCATCATTAAAACCATGGTAGCAGTAGTCCCCATACCTTCGCAATTAAAGTCTTCTATTGACTTGCTATATATTTCTTTGTTTGCCCTGTGAAAAGCCTCAAAGATAATCCCCTCCACGGATGGCTTCTCCAGTTCTTCTGTGATAAACTGGCTAATATGCTCTTTTATTGTATTTATCGCTATAAAACTAGCCACTTCCCCACTTTTATGTCCTCCCATACCGTCCGCCACCATATATAGTTTGATATCTTTTTCATAAATACAATAATTATCTTCATTAATTTCTCTTACCTTTCCAATATCAGTAATTGCCGCTACTGTCACTTGACTCCCCTCCCATCCAAATACATATTCGACATGTTTATCCCAAACCCTCCATAAATTTACATTCTTGATTTTCTACTTTTCCATTTCTTTACTTAAGTAGTTATTTCGCAGCTGGCCACAGGCTGCATTGATATCTGCACCCATTTCTCTCCGTATAGTAGCTTCAACCCCTTGCATCTTTAAAACTTTTTGAAACCTTTTCACCTGATCTTCCCTAGGTTTTTGGAATTTCCCCTTTGTTACAATATTAACAGGTATCAGGTTTACATAGCATAACAATCCCTTTAACAATTGACCCAGTTGTTTTGCATGAACTTCTTCATCATTCACTTCTTTCACTAATGCATATTCAAAGGTGAGTCTTCTGTTGGTTTTTTGTAAGTAGTACTTACATGCTCCCATAAGATCTTTGATGGTGTATTTTTTTGCAATAGGCATCATTTTTTGTCTAATTTCGTCATTAGGTGCGTGAAGAGATATGGCTAGGTTAATAGGAATTTCTAGGTCCGCTAAATCTCTTATCTCAGGTACTAAACCACATGTAGACAATGTAATGTGCCGATTGCCAATATTGAGTCCTTCTTCACTATTGACGATTTCTAAAAATTTAATCACTTCCTTATAATTGTGCAATGGTTCGCCACTACCCATTAAAACAATGTTAGAAATTCTTTCACCTAAGTCTTGCTGCATTTGCAGAATTTGATCCATCATTTCTCCTGCTCTTAGATTTCTCACCAGCCCACCAATGGTAGATGCACAAAAACTACATCCCATAGTACAGCCTACTTGAGAAGATATACAGGCAGTAAGACCATGTTTATACTTCATTACCACTGCTTCTATAACATTTTTATCTTCTAAAATAAATAAGTATTTTGTTGTCCCATCTATTTTTGAAACCATCTTTTTCTCAACTTTTATATGGGTAATAAAAGTATTTTGCTGTAGGTTTTCTCTTAGGGTTTTTCCAATATTGGTCATGTCATCAAACTGTTTTATGCCTTTATTTACCCACTGAAAAATTTGCTTTCCCCTAAACTTCTTCTCTCCCATTTTTTCCAGCAGATCTTCTATTTCATCGATCCTTAAACTTAGTAAATCTATTTTTGTCAAACATATACCTCCTAACATTACATTTTACAACAAAACTATTTTTTCTTCAATTTACAAATAAAAAAACCATCCGTGCCATGAACATTAGGATATAACTGTATCATTTTCTCTTCATGACTTCCTGGAAGCATGGATGCGTACTGTTGGCTTATATCTATCAACTCATACTCTGAAGATATGTTTAGAAATTTTTCTATAACTTTATGATTTTCATTAGGATCAATGGTGCAAGTGCTGTACAGTAACTCCCCACCACTTTTTACATACTTGGAAGCATTTATAAGAATTTTTAATTGCATTTCTGTAATAACATCAATAACATCAGCTTCCTTACGATACTTGATTTCAGGCTTTCTTCTAATGATCCCTAGACCAGAACAAGGGGCGTCCACCAGTACTTTATCTGCTGTATTTAGCAGTTCATGGTCCAAATCTTTACCATTAAATTTTTCTACTTTGATGATATTTACACCTAATCTTTTAGCATTTTTTTCTACAAGACTTAGTTTATGCTGATGAATATCTCTAGCTAAAATTTTTCCTTTATTTTTCATTAGTTCAGCTATATGTGTGGTTTTTCCCCCCGGTGCACTGCATACGTCTATAATAAATTGGTCCTCTTTAGGGTCTAAAATTTTTGCTACCAACATAGAGCTAAAATCTTGAATATGTATAAAACCTTTTCTATAGATCTCTAATGTCTCCAGCTCACTAAATCCACCCTCTACAATTAAAGCTTCTGGAATAAGAGGACTTTTTTCTACTTTTATTTCATTTTTTAAAAGCAGCTGCAAAACTTCTTCTACAGTAATTTTTAATGTATTGACTCTTATATAGAGTTTAGGGGTTTCATTGTTTGTTTTTAAAAGGTCCTCAGTAAAATCTTCAGAAAAGTAGCTCAAAAATCTTTCTACCATCCATTGAGGGTGAGAATATTTGATGGATAGGTATTTGGAAAAATCCTTTTTCTTATCAGGCATTTTTATCTTTTCTTTACTTCTAATAATACTCCTTAATACACCATTAATAAATCCCGATGCTCTTTTACAATACTTCTTTGATAAATCCACTGATTCATTTACTGCAGCAAAATCTGGCACCTTGTCTAAAAAGAAAATTTGATAAATACTAAGGCGAAGTAGATTTAATGTCCACGGGTCCATTTTATTTAACTTCACTGTAGAAAACTGTTGAATAATATAATCAGCAAATATAAAATTTTCCAAAGTTCCATACACCAACTCTGTAATGAAATTTCTATCTAACTTATTATATTGTTGGCTTTTCAATTCATGATTTAATGCAATATTAGAATAAGCTTGATCTACATCAATCTTATATAAAACTTTTAATGCACTTTCTCTAGCATTCATCTAAGCAACCTCCTATTTTTACTTATTATATATCATTACAAAATTAATATAAATAAATTTTGTAATGATACATCCTTTTATATTTATTTTTACCAAAAAAGTAAAGGCGTTTTCACGCCTTTACTAACTTCTCCTATTTCTAATAGCTATTAACCTAAACAATTGTGCCAAAGCAGTTGCCATTGCCGCTACATAAGTTAGTGCTGCAGCCTTCAGCACCTTTTGAGAAGATCCGATTTCCTGGCTTGTAATAAAACCATTGCTATCCAATAGCCTTAAGGCTCTGCTACTGGCATTGAATTCTACTGGCAATGTTACTACTTGAAACAATACTGCTGCTGTATAGAGGAATATACCTAAATCGATTAAACCTACTGTATTAAAAATAAAACCACCAAATACAAAAATCCATGCCGCTGAAGAACCAAAGCTTGCCACTGGATAAATAGCATTTCTAAAGGTTAAGGGCACATATCCTCTAGCATGTTGTATAGCATGACCTACTTCATGGGCTGCTACACTGACAGAGGCAACAGAGTTTCCATAATAAACTTCTCTGGATAACCTCAAAATTCTTTTTCTTGGGTCATAGTGATCGGATAAATAACCTTTGGCCATTTCAACAGGTACATCTTTTAGACCATTTTGATCCAAAAGATTTCTGGCCACATCATAGCCAGAATAGCCTTTACGGGTAGGCACCCGCAAATATTTACTAAAGGTTGACTTCACCTTACTTTGTGCATATAAAGCGAATATAATTGCTGGAATCAAAAATACTATTGTCGTATCACCCAAACCATATAACATAGAACATCACTCCTTTATAAAGTGTGCAATTGCCTCCTCCACTTCTTTTATATCCACCTGCGTATTAATACAAGGTCCTTGAGGTCTCTTGTTTATAATAGCCAGTATAGGGATTTTTTTTACATCCATCAAGCCGCTGAACAAATCCCTCTCACAGGCAATAGCAATTACCGCCTTAGGTCTTAAATCCACAATCGTTTTTCTTGCCAAAGTCCCTCCTTTGACACTCCCACAGCTAAAGCAGTGGGATTCTTGAGTGATTAAACCGAAGTACATTTCTGCTATCGGAGTATGACCTCAAGCTTAGGGTATGCCATTACCCCTCCTAGAGCAGTACATATAGTACCCTAGGCTAGTAGACTTTTACCATCTACTACAGGTGCATTAATTATATTTATAGCACCTACTCTATCCCTATGTGTTTTAAAACCACAGGAGCATTTATATTTTCTATCTCTTGCTTTATTTAGTTTCTTACATTCAGGGCATATTTGAGAAGTGTATTTAGGATCAACATATTCAACCTTTATCCCCTTCAATAGTGCCTTATACTCTATGAATTGAGCTAGACGATAGAATGACCATGTATGTAGATTTTTTTCGTTTTTACGGCTTGTTCTTGCCGTGTTTCTGATATTCGTTAATTTTTCAAGCCGAATATCAGAAACATTATTATTTACTGCAAAATTAATTATTTCTCTACTTACTTTGTGGTCTTGGTCTGTCATCCAACGTTGTTCTTTATCATCAAGCTTTTTAATGACTTTAAGCTTCTTGGCTTTTCCAAGTTTTTTACGTTTCGCTTTATATTTACGTTTGACGTATTTATTTTGCCTACCGTTTCCAAAAAAAAACGTTTTTCCTGAATCGGTTACAGCTACAGCAGGAACTTTTAGGCCTAAGTCAACACCCATTACAACATCACCTTTAACTATATGAGATACTTTTTCAACACTTATTTGAGCGATATATTTATTGCTTTTCTTAGTTATACGCAATGCTCCCAAATGACCTTCTAGTTGTTTTAGCTGATAGTCTGTCATGATAGTTCTAGTTTGAATACGCTGCGATTTCCCATCTATAATAACGGGAAAACTAAGAATACCGTCTTTAAGTGAATAATTTTGATTATTCCATATACAGACAGGTTTTTTAAGGGTAGCTACATTGATTACTTTTTGTTTATCAGTAGGCAGTTTGGAATTAGCCTTGATAGCTTTCTTGTACTTAGTACAGATACTTTTGGCATCTCTAATAGATTGATTTTTCACTGCACTTGGCATATTTGCAAAAACATCTTTAGATGATAGCTTTACTCTTTCTTCTGATTGGAGCGTAGATGAAACAAGGCTATTAACAGTATGGATATATTCTTTTGATATAGATTCTATTAGTTGTACTTGTTCTTTTGTCAAAATAATATTAAATTTTACTGTTATCTGCATTGTTTCACCCCCTTGTTTTTTGTTCTTCAACATATCGTTTTATAGTTTCACTTGATACATTTCCTGCGGTAGATACAAAATAGCTTCTTGTCCAAAGACTTGGCAAATGTCGCAGATGTTTAAATTCCTGCCTTAATAATCGAGAAGTCACTCCTTTCACTTTTGCCATTATGTCTGCTGGACTTAAATGAGGAAGTGCATTGACAAAAAGATGGCAGTGGTCTTTATCACATTCTATTGCCAAAATTTCTATTTCAATGTCTTTACAAATCTCATTGAGAAGCTGTTTAAATTTTATTTCAACTTCTCCAACTAGAACTTTACGTCTGTACCTTGGACAGAAAACAAAATGATAGTTTATTAAAGATACTGTTGTTTGTGTTCTTCTATAATCTTGTCCCATATATTTATAGTATCAGTTTTAAACTGAAACTGCAACAAGAAGATTAAAAGAAACGCCTTTCATCCCACGATTGAAACCGTGGGCTTTCAGGCGAATTTACTGTAACAAGATGAAAGTGCAAATGGTATTTTTCTTTCAAAGCCATAAGATCATCTACATCACATTCGCCACATCTCTTACAGTTATAGATATCATTTGTAATCTTATGGGGACAAAAAGACTTTTGAATACAGTGAGGTGTTAGAATTAATATATCCTCTCCTTTAAAATCATATACCCCACTTAAAATTAATCGATTGTTTAAGTCTGTATAGGCTCTTCTAATCATGTTTTTGTCATACTTTAAGGTTCTTCCTAAAATCATGATAAAAGGATAAGAAAACCCTATAAACATCTCCATCACGCTTTTAATAACAAAAGGTATTGTCTTTTTCTTCCATAGCATGATGACGGCATAAATCGTTAGAGCTATGGATAGGCTAAATATTATTAGCAATACCATACTACTTAAAATAATCAGTTGATAAAAAAGTGTGCTTCCTTTGAAGGCTAGCCAGAACAATAGACCCAGCAGGGTTAGTACAAACATCAACATAATCGCTAATAAAAGAGTAAACGCTTTTCCTGAAGCATCTTTTGTAAAACCTTTTTTTAACTCCATACTATCCTCTACCCAATACGACGTTTTTTTCTATGGTGTTTCCTACTAAAAAATCTTTAACACTTAGGCGTTTTCCTCCACTAAACTGTACCTCTTCTATGACCAATAGATCTTTTCCCGTGGCTACATAGATTTTGTCCTTCAGTACTTCTACAATTTTTCCCGGTTCATGACTTATCTCATCAGTCATTACACTGCTTTTCCAAATCTTCATTGTTTTCCCTAAGTAAGTGGTATAAGACATGGGCCATGGAATTGTCCCTCTTATTAAATTATGAATTTCCTCAGCTGTTTTATGCCATTGAATTTCTCCTAATTCCTTTGTCAGCATAGGGGCGTAGCTGGACAATTCCTCTCTTTGTTTTTCTCTAGGTGCGTTTCCTTGCCTTATTTGTATTAACGTTTTTTTAAGAAGATCGCCGCCTACAAGTGCCAGACGATGGTATAGCTCTCCTGCAGTCTCATTTTCACCTATAGAAACTTCTTCCTTCAAGATCATATCTCCTGTATCTAGACCTTCCTCCATATACATGGTGGTAATCCCTGTTGTTTTTTCTCCATGAATGATGGCCCACTGTATAGGTCCTGCCCCTCGATACTTTGGCAAAAGGGAACCATGTACATTAATACAACCCAAAGCTGGAATTTCCAGCACTTCTTTTGTCAATATTTGACCGTAAGCCACCACCACAATTACATCAGGATTCATTTCCTTGATAAGCTCTACTGTCTTTATATCCTTTAACGAACTAGGCTGGAATACCTGCAAGTTATGCTCTAATGCTTTTTCCTTTATTGGAGGCATCGCCAGCTTCTTCCCTCTTCCCTTTGGCCTGTCTGGTTGAGTGAAAACCCCTACAACATTATAATTTTCTTCTATTAATGCCTCTAAAGACGGTACTGCAAAGTCTGGTGTACCCATAAAAACGATCCTCACCGTCATCACCCCTATTCATTTTTCATTCTATCTATAAACAAAATTCCATTTAGATGATCAATTTCATGACACAAAGCCCTGGCCAATAAGCCACTTCCTTCTATAAAAACTTCTTGACCTTCCCTATTTAACCCCTTTACCTTTACATTTTTAGGTCGTATAACTTCTCCTGAGCTGTTAGGTAAACTTAAACACCCTTCTGTTTCACACTGATTCCCTATTTCTTCTACGATTTCAGGGTTTATCAGTTCTATAAGTCCTTCTCCCACATCAATAATAACTATCCGCTTTAAAATCCCTATTTGTGGAGCAGCTAAGCCAACCCCATCGGCATCATACATGGTTTCTATCATATCATCTAATAGTATATGGATTTTTTCATCAATTTTCTCTACCTTTTTTGATATTTTCCTTAAAACAGGATCATCATCTTGTCTAATTATTCTAATCGCCATAATTTTCCTCCTAATCATATCTACATAATATATAAAGGATCGATATCAATCCCAACCGTAACCTTTGAAGAAACAAATTTTTGTCTATGATCTATTAATAAATATTTTACAATAGATTTTAATAATGTATAGGGTACCCCATGATCCTTTAATAGTATTTGGTATCTATATTTTTCCTTAATTTTTGCAATCATAGCAGGATTAGGTCCCAATACAACTTCATCATACTCTGTGTAACCTTTGGCTTTTAGTATATACTTTATATTATTCGTAATTTTTTGCGAAATTGTGTATACTTCATCTAGATTTTTGCTACTAAAACTAATATGAATCAGTTGTACAAAAGGTGGATAAAGAAATTCTTTTCTAAGATTCAGTTCTTCCTTATAAAAACTATTGTAGTCATGTTTTGATGCTGTAAAGATGCTATAGTGTTCTGGACTATGGGTTTGAAGGACTACTCTTCCTTCCTCTAATCCTCTACCAGCCCTTCCTGCTACCTGCGTAACCAATTGAAACGTTCTCTCTGAGGCTCTAAAGTCTGGTAAGTTTAATGTTGCATCAGCAGCAATAATACCAACCAATGTTACATTAGGAAAGTCCAGTCCTTTGGAAATCATCTGGGTACCTATAAGTATATCTATTTTTTCCTTTTTAAAATCCTCTAAAATTCTTTGGTGTGAGCCTTTTACACTTGTTGAATCCATATCCATCCTTGAAATAACCGCCTCGGGAAAATAAGATGCTATTAAGCTCTCTATTTTTTGTGTTCCTACGCCAAAATAGTTTATTTCAGGATCTGAACAGGAGGGGCAAACTTTAGGTATATCCTCCTTTTCTCCGCAGTAATGACACTGTAAATTCTTCATGGTTTTGTGATAAGTCATCGTAATATCACAGCGTCTACATTTTACTACATAACCACATTGAGGGCAAGAGATGAAGGTAGCATATCCTCTTCGATTCAGAAATAATATGGTTTGTTTTTTGTTTTTCAAATTTTCTTGTATCAAAAAATACAACCGTCTGCTTAAGATTCCTTTGTTACCTTCATCTAATTCGTTTTTCATATCTATTACTTCAACTTCCGGCAATAGAGCATTGGTGGCTCGTTTTGTCAGCGTGAACAAAGAAAATTCTCCTTTGCTTGCTTTATAATAACTCTCCATAGAAGGTGTCGCTGAACCCAAAACAACAATAGCATCTTCTTCTCTACTTCGATAGTTTGCCACTTCAACAGCATGATACTTAGGATTGGTTTCTGATTTATAGGTATGTTCATGCTCTTCATCTATAATAATCATTCCTAGGTTTTTAAAAGGAGCAAAAATAGCAGATCTGGCTCCTATCACGATATTTACTTTTTCTTCAATAATTTTTCTCCATTCGTCAAATCGTTCTCCCTCTGACAGGTTACTGTGGAGTACCGCAATACCATCTCCAAATCTTCCGTAAAACCTTTCTACCGTCTGAGGAGTTAAGGCTATTTCAGGTACTAAAATAATCCCTTGCTTTCCTTTTTTTAAAACTTCTTCCATGAGTTGTAGGTAAATTTCTGTTTTTCCACTACCGGTAATCCCATGAATCAAAAAGGTTTTTGTTTTCTCCTGATGAATATCTGCTGTAATTTCCTGAATCACCTTATTTTGTTCTAGATTTGCCGCCATTTTAGGCAAATTTTCAAAGGCTACATTTTTATAAGGATCTCTCTTATATTCCTTCTCTATGATTACCACATAACCTTTTTCCACTAAAGTATTTAGTGGTGCTCTGGTGACTTTCAATTGATCCATTAGTTCCTTGACAGTACACATTTTATGCTGTTTTAAAAATAATATGATTTCTTGCTGCCTTTTTGCATTTTTCAAAGAATTTATTATGTTTTCTATTTCTGTTTCCTTTAAATTTAATTTTGCATACTGTTGGGTTTGTATTTTTACCCTAGAAGAAACTTCATAATCTATTTTAATCATATTTTTTTCTTCCATTAATTTTAGTACAGTGCTTAAGTTTTTTATAGAAAGTCTGCTATACAGCTTATCTAAGGTACTCTTACCCCCTAGACTCTCTAGTGTATCTAGAAATTCAACCTGATTCTTAGCGTTGCTACTAATACTTTTTTTCCAGTCTTCTTCTATTAAATGTACGATCTTTTTCTCTATATTCACAATACCAGCAGGAAGGATACAATGGATGGCATCTATATATTTACAGAGATACTTGTTTTTTAACCAGACGATCAACTTAATTTGTTTTTTATTTAATATCGGCTCATCCTCTATAGGATAGAGAAGCTCTTTGAGAGGATATTGAAGTTCTTCTTCTGCTGTTTTTATATTTAATACGTAGGCTTCTAACTTCTTGTTCCCCATACCAAAGGGAACCATGACCCTCATGCCTTCTTTTATTATCTCCAGCAGGTGTTCTGGAATTTTATAGTCAAATATTTTATCCATTTGCAAACTTGTATGATTTACTATTACTTGAGCTACATATTTTTTTTCCTTCACTCCATCACCTCCTGATATAGCTAAGCAAGTTCAAACTTTCATTTTGATATACACGGTCTACGGTTTCACCCCAAAACCGTGGGCTGCAAATGTAGCCCTTAGTATATCAAAATTAAGTCCTAATGTTGTTTATCTATATAAAAATTTTAATGTTCTCTCATAAGCATTAACTTAAGCTAATTTTTCTAAAAACCCTGTGGATTTGTCATCTTGAGCATAGTGAAAGATCTTGAAATAACGAAGAGTTTTCTTATATCCATTATATCAAATTTTAATTAAAATAAAAAATCCTGCATAAAAAATCTGTATCCAAATAAGCGGTTACTTTTTCAGTACCTTCTTAAAACAGGATACAGACTTTCATTTGTTAAAACAGTTGCTTCACCTTATCCAAAATATGATGAGCTATTTCTAATTTAGAAGATCTATCAATCTTTGTTATATTATCATTTTTATCAATTAAATAGACAATGTTGGTATCTGTACCAAACCCAGCTCCTTCTTGAGTAACATCATTTGCCACAATAAAATCTAGATTTTTCTTTAAAATTTTCCCTTTTGCATATTCTATAACATGATCTGTCTCTGCTGCAAAGCCTACTAATATTTTTTCTTTCTTTATCTGTCCAAGTTCAAACAAAATATCAGGATTTCTCACCAAGGTCAGCGTTAAATCGCCCTCTTGCTTTTTAATCTTTTTTTCTGCACTATATTGGGGGCGATAGTCCGCCACAGCAGCAGATTTAATAATAACCTCCTGATGAGGAAAATGCTTCATAACAGCATCGTACATATCTAAGGTGCTTTTTATAGGAACAAATTCAACATTAGAAGGGGGAGAAAGCTTTGTTGGTCCTGATATTAAAGTAACATCAGCACCTCTTTTACTAGCGGCTTCAGCTAAGGCATAACCCATTTTTCCACTGGAGTGATTTGTAATAAATCGCACTGGGTCAATGGCCTCCATCGTTGGGCCAGCGGTAATCAATACTTTTTTTCCTTCTAGGTCTCTTTTCTCTTTTGCAATTTCAAGAATAAATTCAATAATTTTATCAACCTCTGCTAGTTTTCCCTCACCTATATCACCACAAGCTAATCTGCCGGAGGCTGGAGGAATAAAGCTATATCCCAGGGTCTTTAGCTTTTCAATATTGGATTGAAAAATGACGTTCTGGTACATCTTCGTATTCATGGCTGGAGCAAAAACAACCTTTGCAGTAGAAGCCATAATGGTGGTAGATAACATATCATCAGCAATGCCATGGGCTACTTTACCAATAATATTGGCTGTAGCAGGTGCTACTAAAAGAATATCTGCTTTTTGTGCCAAAGATATATGTTCTATATCCCAGTATCTAGGACTTTCAAAAAGCTCTGTAATCACTGGATTTTGACTAAGGGCTTGCAGGGTATGGGGCTGAAGAAAGGCCATAGCAGATTTCGTCATAATTACATTCACATTTGCCTGAAGTTTTTTTAATCTACTGACAATATCACAGGCTTTATAAGCAGCAATTCCACCTGTAACCCCTAATACAATGTTTTTTCCCTTTAGCATTATAATTAAACCTTATGATCTTCCGCAGGTTCGTAGGTAACCATATCCTCTACAATTTCCTGCGTTGCTATAGAAACTGGTCTTAATGAAGCCGCTCTCACCTTAGGTTCATTGCCATCTATAAGCTGTCTAGCCCTTTTAGCTACCGCCACCACTAAAGTATATCGGCTATCTACTTTTTTCATCAAATCATTGGTTGATGGGTATAACATATCGATCACTCCTCTTAAAATATAGATTTAATATTTTTATGAATTCTACTTACCCTGCATTTTTCAGCTGTAATAATAGATTCTACATCCTTTGTAGCTCTTTGAAGATCATCATTTAAAACAGCATAATCATACTTTATTACTTGTTCTATTTCTTCTATCGCACATCCATAGCGCTTTTCAATATCCTTTTGACTTTCTGTTCCCCTAGCAACAATCCTATTTTTTAGCTCTTCTAATGAAGGTGGCAAAATAAAAATAAATACACCATCTTTAAACTTTTCTTTCACCTGCAGTGCACCTACTATATCAATCTCTAGTAAAACATCATTCCCTTTTTCTAGGTTTTTCAGTACATATTCTTTAGGCGTACCATAATAATTATCGTATACCTTTGCATACTCTAAAAGAGCATCCTGCTTAATCATCTCTTCGAACTGGTCCTTTGAGATAAAGTAATAGTTTTCTCCTTCCACTTCTCCTTTTCTTGGATCTCTTGTAGTGGCAGAAACAGAAATTTTTATTTGCTTATTTAACTTAAGTAAGTTTTTGCAAATCGTTCCCTTTCCAGCTCCTGAAGGTCCTGAAACAACGATTAACAATCCTTTTTTATTCATACGTATCTCCTCTTTCTTACACTACTCGCCTTCAACAACTGTCTCTGTATCCTTATTTTCTTTGGCACTTAGTCTATGAGCAACTGTCTCTGGCTGTACCGCAGATAAAATAATATGATCACTGTCTGTTACGATCACAGCCCTAGTTCTACGTCCATAAGTGGCATCAATCAACATACCTCGATCTCTTGCTTCTTGAATAATTCTCTTTATAGGTGCCGACTCTGGACTAACAATAGCTACAATTCTACTGGCGGATACAATATTACCAAAACCAATGTTGATTAGTTTAATATTCATTGTTTTGCCTCCTATTCAATATTTTGAATCTGCTCTCTAATTTTTTCTAGTTCACTTTTCACCTCTACTACCATATTAGCAGTAGTTAAGTCATTGGCCTTTGAACCTATTGTATTGATCTCTCTATTCATCTCTTGAATAATAAAATCTAATTTCCTACCTACTGCCTCCTGCTGTTCCATTGATTTCTTAAATTGGATTATATGACTATTAAATCTTACAATTTCTTCAGTAATACTGCTTTTATCGGCAAACAAGGCGACTTCTAAAGCAATCCTGCCCTCATCTATCTCTAATTCTTCTTCCAACATTTCTTTAACACGTTTTGTTAATCGTTTTTTATGTTCTTTTACTACTTCAGGACTTCTTTCTTCTATTTTCTGTATTAAATCTAGAAGTATGTCTAAGCGTTTTAGTAAATCTTCCTTAAGTTTCCATCCTTCTTCAATTCGCATTTCTAACAAACTGTTTAATGCATCCATTAAACCTTCTTTTAAAAGATTCCATATCATCTCTTGGTCTTCTTCTTTTTTTTCTAATTTCAGCACATCAGGAAACTTAGCAATTGTAGATACAGCTATATCTTTTTCTAGATCAAAACGATGATGAATCTCCTTCAGCGCCTCTACATACTGTTGTGCTAAAGCAATATCTGTGATTACTTTTATGTCACTTTCACCAATGTTTTTATAGCCAATAAATACCTCCACTCTACCTCTATAAACTTTTTCTTTAATGATCTTTCTGATCTGTTCCTCTAGATAAGTGAAACTTTTGGGCATTTTAACACTTATATCTACGTACCTGTGATTTACTGATTTTAACTCTATCTGAAAATGCTTTCCTTCGAGTTGTACATCTCCTCGTCCAAACCCTGTCATGCTTCTTAACATAAATTTCATCCTTCCGTTTTATAACCTCACTTTATAAAAGTTCATAGTTTCTAATCCCGCTGATTAAAAGAGTATACCCCACAGCAGATATCCTCTGCCGGTCCCTCCATATCAATATTTCCTTCTTTATCTATGGTGATTTTTAATTTTCCTCCTTCTGTGTTTACCCACACTTCTTCCTCTACTAGCTTTAAGTGATGGGCTATACCACATACACTAGTAACGCCGGTGCCACAAGCTAAGGTATATCCTGCACCACGTTCCCAAGTCCTTACTTCTATATGGGTAGCATCCAGTATTTTAGCAAAGTTAACATTGGTATTTTCAGGAAATATAGAATGTTTCTCAATAATGGGTCCTATGGTTTTTACCATATCCAAACTTAGATCCTCTGTAAAAATCACCGTATGAGGCACACCCATTAAAACTGTTGAAATAAGAAAAGTCTTATCTTCTACCTTTAATTCTTGATTAATAAAACTAGTTATTTCTTCTGTTTTGACAGGAATTTTTTCAGGCTCAAAAATCATTTTTCCCATATTTACATTAACAGTATCCACCCTGCTGCTGGTTTCTTTTATATGGACAGTTTTTATGCCAGCTAAGGTTTCAATGTTAAATTGCTTTGTTTTCACCAAACCCTCGTCATATACAAACTTTGCAAAACATCTTATACCGTTACCACACATATTGGCTTTAGATCCATCACTATTATAATAGTACATCTTAAAATCAGCTTTCTGTGATGTGCCTACCATCATCAAACCATCCCCACCTATACCAAAGCGCCTATGGCAACTTCGGATTGCCAGTTCACTAAATTTTTCTTCATAGGGAAAGCTTTCATATTTTATAATAATGAAATCATTTCCTGCACCATGTAATTTTTTAAAAGGAATATTCATCATTTTTACACCTCGCTTTATTTTAAAGTGTTAACATTTTTTATTAAATTTATTTTTGTGTAAAAGATGTCAACAATAAAACTAGAAGATTTTTTTCTTTTTACCATAAATATGTAATTCATAAAATTTCTTTTAATATTAAAAGCATACTAATAATAAGTGTATAATGCAATAGTTTCCTTTATAAATTCTATAAGTTTCTTTGTTAATTTTGCATTTACTATTATTTTATGCTATATTATGTATGATTACTATATCAATAGGAGGGCTTTATTATGGCCTTAGATGGGTTAGTTACTTATGCTTTACTATCTGAATTTCAAAGTTTATTGAGCTTTAATAGAATAGAGAAAGTTTATCAACCAGAGGCTGATGAAATTATCATATTATTAAGGGGGCAAGGAAAAAATTTAAAGTTGCTATTATCCGTTAATAGTAATTATCCTAGAGTGCATTTTACCAATGTCAATAAGGAAAATCCTACAACACCTCCAAGCTTTTGTATGTTATTAAGAAAGTATTTGCAAGGCGGCAAAATTGTTGCCATCACTCAGCCAAACTTTGAGAGAATCATTAAATTTAAAATCGAAACACTAGATGAATTAAACATGGTAAAATCCAGGGAACTGATTATTGAAATGATGGGACGTCATAGTAATATTATTCTTATTGACTGTGAGAGCAACAAAGTCTTAGACAGTATTAAAAGGATCTCCTTCGATGTAAGTCGCTACCGTCAGGTGCTTCCGGGATTGCAGTATGCTATGCCCCCCTCAAAAGATAAATATAACCCTTTGGAGATTAAGGGTTTTGAAGAGTTTCAAACAGCTCTTTCTCATGATCTGCAACTCTCTGTAGAAAAAGGTCTATATAGTACCTTTATCGGGGTCTCTCCTTTAGTAGCAAGAGAAATATGTTTTGCTACCATGATTGAAGGAAGTGGTCTTTTGGGTCAGTTATCTATAGATGATTTTCATTGTCTATACAAAGGTTTTTCCTCCATATTTCAAAGTCTTCAATCCCATGACTATAGGCCATATTTATTTTTTGATACTGATGGTCAAAAGTATGTTGATTTTAGCATTTTAGAAATGACACATCTTTCTCTTTATCAAAAACAAGAAGTTTCCTCTGCCAGCGAAATGTTAGAGGTTTTTTATAAAAATCGTGATGCTCATCAACGGATTAAACAAAAATCCTATGATTTAAGAAAAAGTATTACCACAAAATTAGATCGCTTATATAATAAGGTACAAAACCTCCATCAAGATTTGAAAAATGCAAAAAAAGCAGATGACTATAGACTTAAAGGTGATCTCCTAACCGCTCATTTGTATCAAATTCAAAAAGGTGACGAAGTTGTAGAGGTAGTCAATTATTATGATGAGGATCAAAATATCCTAAAAATCCAACTGGATAAAAGATTAACGCCTTCTCAAAATGCTCAAAGCTATTATAAAAAATACAATAAGGCAAAAAACGCCCTTTTGGAAGTTGATAAACAACTAAAAAAAGCTAAGGAAGAAATTGACTACTTAGAGCAGGTTGTTATCAATATAGATCAGTCCACCTACCTTTCAGACTTAGAAGAAATTCATAGCGAATTAATAGAGACCGGTTACTTGAAAAAAAGATTAACCAAAAAAAGTGTAGCCACTTTTAAGAAAACAGGTTATCTAAAATATATTTCTTCTGATGGCCTTGAAATTTTAGTAGGGAAAAACAATAAGCAAAACGATGAAATCACACTAAAAATTGCTGATAAAGAAGACTTATGGTTCCATATCAAAGACATGCCGGGATCTCACGTACTTTTGAAAACGGCTGGAAAACCCTGCAGCGAAACAACCGTTTTAGAAGCAGCTACTTTAGCTGCCTACTATAGCAAGGCAAAAAACGCTACAAAGGTGGCTGTGGACTATACTGCTAGAAAAAACGTACGGAAACCTAAAGGTGCTAAGCCTGGTATGGTGATCTATGATTATTATACGACACTACTGGTGGATGGAACTGAGCAAGCCATTTCTCATCTTAAACAAATTTAAAAGACAAAGGCGGTCAAAGACCGCCCCTACAATTTTTCTATAACAACAAAGTTTTGATTATCTACTTCTTCAAGATTTACCTTTACTACCTCATCTTTTGATGTAGGTACATTTTTTCCAACATAATCTGCCCTTATAGGCAATTCCCGATGACCTCGATCTACTAAAACTGCCAATTGTATTGTCTTAGGGCGTCCTATATCTACCAGGGCATCCAAAGCTGCCCTCACAGTCCTTCCTGTATACAGCACATCGTCTACTAAAATCACCTTTTTATCATTAATATCTGTAGTAATTTTAGAGTCGTAGATAATAGGATCAATACTTTCCTTAGTCAAATCATCACGATACAATGTAATATCTAAAATTCCTACAGGAACAGCCGTTTCTTCTATCAGCTTAATTTTCTCAGCCAAACGCTTCGCTAAAGGTACACCTCTTGTTTTAATGCCTACCAAAATTATATCGTTTGCCCCTTTATTTTTTTCCAGTATTTCATGGGCAATTCTAGTAATGGCTCTACCTATAGCCTTTTCGTCCATTAAATGTACTTGATTTTTCATTTTCACACCTCACTTCAGTCCAAAGGACTATTTCTCATAAAACGCAATACTTTTTCAAAGCTAGGGGGTAAAGGAGCTTCAAATTCCATGTATTCTTTTTTTGTAGGATGAATAAATCCTAAAACCTTCGCATGAAGAACCTGACCAGCTAAATTAAATTTTGTGCTCTTCCCACCATAAACTTCGTCCCCTAATAAGGGATGCTTTATATAGGATAAATGTACCCTGATCTGATGGGTCCGTCCAGTTTCTAATTTCGCTTCAATATATGTATAGCCTTTAAACCTTTCTAATACCTGTATATGGGTAACAGCATTTCTACCATTCTCTACCACCGCCATTTTAAGTCGCTGGGTAGGATGACGACCAATTGGGGCATCTATGGTAGCCTTACTTTCTTTTATATTCCCTAAAGCAATAGCGTGATACCTTCTAGTAATGGAATGTTCTTTTAATTGCTCCGCCAATTTTCTATGGGCAACGTTGTTTTTGGCCACCATTAATAATCCAGAGGTATCTTTATCAATACGATGTACGATCCCTGGCCGAATCACGCCATTAATAGAAGACAGCTTGCCTTCACAATGATATAACAGAGCATTTACTAGGGTATTTTCATAGTTACCTACAGCAGGATGAACCACCATGTCTTGAGGTTTGTTTACAATAACCATATCTTCATCTTCATAAATAATATCAATAGGAATATTTTGTGGTTTAATATCCAGCTCTCTAGGGGGTGGTACTAAAACCTCTACTTCATCTCCCTCTTTTACGATATATTTACTTTTCTCAAGTTTCTTATTTACCTTTACTAGTTCTTCTTTGATAAGTTTCTGTAAATAACTTCTGCTTAGATCTTCATACTGCTCTGAAATATATAGATCTAATCTAACACCTTCTTCTTCCTCTGATACAAAAAATATTTCTCTGTCCAAACTTTACATCTCCTTTTGGCTCAAATCATCATATTTTAAGATCACATAGATGACTAATATTTGTCCTATAACAATAGCTGAATCAGCAATATTAAATACTGGCCATATCCTAAAATCGATAAAATCTACTACAAAGTTATACAACACTCTATCCACTAAGTTTCCGGCGGCACCACCTACAATTAAGCTTAATCCCAACATCATAGGCTTAGGATAGTTTTTGTTTTTTCTAAAATAAATTACAATAAATCCAACAATAAGTACAGTCATAATGATAAAAAACCACCTCTGACCTTGCAAAACCCCAAAGGCTGCTCCTCTATTTTCTACATAGGTAAAATGCAGAACATTTTTTATAATAGGAATTTCTCCAACATCTTTTAAGTAGTTTAATACCAATATCTTACTTAATTGATCTAATATAAATACAACAAAGGATATTATATAGTTCATCATCTAACCCCCTTCCATTTAACACTTTAATGATTATACCACTATAAATAGAAAAAAGATACAAAAAGTACCTTTCTCCCTGGGTGCTATTCTCCCTCTCTTTCTTCTCTCTCTCTTCTCGTAGTAGGCAACTGTCGCTTATAATAATCTTCAGTTATATTATCAACATCCTCTACAATTCCTGGAGCAAAATCATCGAATACTCCTTGATTGTCTCCTGTAGAAAAAGAGGGATCATTCTTCACTTCATTATACTTTGCAACTTCCTGGTAGGCATCTTCTCCATCATAACCAGTATAGTCATCTGTATTTTTATGGGTTCTTCCAAAAGGGGCCCTAAGTAGCCTTTCTTCCACAGGACGGTTAGCATCAGAATCATATAGTGCTACTTCTCCTTTTTCACAGGTCATACAGGTATCCGCCTCTGGTAAAATTTCTAGTCGTTCCTCAGAAATTTCCTTGCCACAGCCTCGACATATGGCGTATTCTCCATTTTCTATTCTTTCCAAAGCTCTATCAATTTCATTTAGTCTATACTTTTCATTATCTTCAAGATGTCCTTGCATAGCAGTCATAAACATCTCAGTTCCCAAATCCGCAGGATGATTATCATAAGCAGATAATTCTTCAGTATACTCCCGCATAGAGGCACTATGGGGCTGATGTTCCTCCATGCGTTTTAGGGTATCCAAAACTGCTTTTCTTTCCTGCAAAAGTACCTGTTTAAAATGATTTTGTTTTTGTATATCCAAGTTGCCACTCCTCCTCTATTGTTAATTATAGTTTTCAATAATTTTTATTAAATCTGCTATAATTCTCCCTATATAGGGCAGGTTTACCCATCCTCGTAAAACATAGGCCACAAGAGCCACAATAAGCCCTGTTAGTAGGGTAAATCCTATGCCCATACCTATACCTCTAACGACTCCTAATAAAAAGTTCATAAAAATAAGTCTCTTAGGATTGGAGTTTAATTCTACGTATTCCGCCACCCGCATATTATCCATTTTTCGAGATAGGTTCTCTAATTTTTCTCCTAAATTAGGTTTTTTTCTACTACTAGGCATGGCTTATTCTCCTCTGTTAATATATTTTATCCTTTTCAGTAAATTTTATTTCTATTATTTCCTTGGAAGCATAATCTACGTCTTTGAAGGCCTATATTAATCATCGGAAGGAGGGCTTTATGATGAGAAGGACTGACTACTTTTCACTACATTTGTCTTAACATATGCATCACAATCTCTTTAGAGTTCTCAGATGCTGCTTCGACAAACTCACTAAAATTAGCATGGGCAGAGCCATCAGCTTTGTCTGACATAGCCCTTATAATAACAAAGGGAACCTGGTTCAGGTAACAAGTATGTCCAATAGCAGCTCCTTCCATTTCTGTACAATAAGCTTGAAATACCTCTTGTAAGCGGTCCTTTAAAGAACTGCTGCTTACAAAAACATCTCCAGATACAATTTTTCCCTTAAATACCTTTTGAGCCTTCAAAACCTTAGCTGCAGCCTCATAAGCTTTTTCCATCAAGACCTCACTTGCCTTGAAAATAGAGGTTTCCATTCGTGGTATTTCTCCTATGCCATATCCAAAACCAGTAACGTCAAAATCGTGTTGCTGTACTTCTGTTGAAATCACTACATCCAAAACTTCTAAATCACCATGAATGGCCCCTGCTACACCAGTATTAATGACGGTACCTGCCCCCAGTTGTCCAATCAATACTTGAGTACAAACTGCTGCATTTACCTTGCCAATACCGCATCGTACTAATACAATATCCTTACCTGTCAAAGTGCCTATATAAAAATCCATATTGGCTATATGCTTAACTTCCTTAATCTCCATCTCTTCTTTTAAAATATCTACTTCTTCATCCATTGCTCCAATAATTCCTATCTTGCTCATCTATTTACCTCCTTTTATTTGCAAAGTCATTTTTCTATTTAGTTTTTCTTAAAGTATAAGTTTTTATATGATCGTTTATACAAAGCCAAAATCTCGTTCTCCACAAAGATTTAGAACGAGACTTTTTGTCTAATATAAAAAGAACCATAACTTCTTAGCCCTCTTGTAATTCTTCCTTTGTTTCTAGTAAAACTTCTAATTGAGACTGTAATAAGGTTTTATATCGGGTTTTGAATATTTCCATTTGTCTTTTAACTTCTTCATATTCATGTCTTACATGTTCTACATCCTTCTTAGCGCCATTAATGATTTCTTTTGCCTGCATCTCAGCTTCTTCAATAATTAATTGAGCTTTTTTAGCAGCATTACTTTTTACTTCTTCTGCTGTGTTCTGTGCCACTACCAAGGTGTTTTTTAAGGTTTCTTCCAAATTTTTATATTGTTCCACCTGTTGATGTGACTTTTCCATTTTATCCTTCAGTTCACCATTTTCCTTAAATAGTTTTTCATAGTGTACCATAACTTCATCTAAAAATTCATCTACTTCATTGTCCTTATAACCTCTAAACCCCTTTTTAAACTCCTTGTTTTGGATATCTAAAGGCGTAAGCATGTAAATCACCTCCATCATTATATTGGTTTCTTCAGTTTAATGTGCACCCTACCTGATTTGGTTTTACCTTGAAGATCTTCCACAATTACTCTTCCCTTGCCTCTAACCGAAATAACATCTCCATTACCTATTTCAAAGAAATTTTTGTTAGCAATACCCCAATTTATATAAACTTTTTCTTTAGCTATTAGGTTTTGAGCTTCAGCCCTTGAAACCTTAAATCCTAGGCTGACAATACTATCCAATCTTAAAGATGCAACAGTCCCGCTTATCTCCTTATAGCTAATCTCCAAAGCCTTTATTTCTCTCAAATCTATTTCTTTAACATCTATAGACGTATTTCCTACTTTATTTAAGTGGAGTTGAAGAAAGTCCTTCAATTCCTCTTTTAAAATTATTTGGCATTTATCTTGATTAATTATGATATCTCCAATTTTTTCACGCCTTATTCCTAAGGAAAGAATACTTCCTAAATAATCCCTATGATTTAAAGTCTTGAATTGAATGTTTCCTGTGAGTTCTAAAGCACCTAAAGGCATTTTTATAGTTTCCTCTGCTAAATAATCTTGAAAAATAACTAATACTTTTCTTTCCGCCTCTTTGTGCCCTCCTGTTGCAATCCAGCCAATATCCTGAAAATCAGACAACATCTGAGTAACGGTCCTTAGCTCATAGGGATTTAAAAAATCAGTTGACTTAACATCATGGGTTTTTAGAACAATTTCTACTTGATCCAGTACCTTTACTAATAACTGTTTTAAGTCTTGATCTTTTATATGCTGTATGTAAGTTTCTTTGTTTACCACAGTCCCATTACCAACCTTGCTAATAGAGAATATCCCATATTTACTAATAAGATTGCTACAATTGGTGAAAAGTCTATCATCCCAGTATATCCTAGTTTATAAATAAGTTCTCTTACAGGTGAAAGAATAGGTTCTGTTACTGCATAAATAAACTGTATCAACGAACTATGTGGGTTTGGATTTACCCATGAAAAAATTACTCTAACTAAAATAAAGATATTAATCAGTCTTGATAAATAATATAGTGCCCCTACTATATCTAAGGTAGAAAACAAATAAAATCACACTCCCTTCATTACTTCTGCCAAGGAAATACACCTTTATTTTTTAGTTCTTCTTTAATATTTCCCGAAATATCTACATTATTAGGAGCCAGTATAAAAATACCTGTAGATACTTTTTGTATATTCCCATCTAAGGCATAAATTGCCCCATTTAAAAAGTCAAAAAACTTTCTAGCCAGTTCTGGTTCAACACTTTCTAAGTTGATAATAACTGGTTTTCGATTTTTAAGGCTGTCAACAATTCCTGATGCTTCATCAAAAGAACTGGGTTCATAAAGAACCACCTTCATTTGCGTAGTCGTATGTATATTTAATATTTTATTCTTTTTATTATTACTGACAATAGGTGTCATATCATCCTGTTGTTGCATTAACTCCTCTTCACCCTCTACTTCTTCTTCTTCAAAAACGTCTAATCCCATAAAATACTTTACTTTATCTATCAACTTCCCTGACATTTTTCTCCCTCCCAAATTTAATAATTACGTTCTCCAAAAATACTACTGCCTATTCTTACTAAGTTAGCACCCTCTCCAATAGCAACCTCAAAATCATTGGACATCCCCATAGATAAATGACCCATATCTATGTTTTTAAGGCTAAGCTGATCTATTTCTAAAGACAAGTTTTTTAAGTCCTTGAAATATTTCCTTACTTCCTCTGGATTATCGGTATAAGGTGCCATCGTCATTAAACCTACTATTTGTATATTCTTTAGTTCACTGATCTGCCTTAGCAAAGATTGTGCCTCTAAAGGATTGACTCCATATTTTGATTCCTCCCCAGAAATATTAATTTGCAATAAACATTTCATTACTTTTTGAATTTTTTTTGCTCTTTTATCTATTTCTTTAGCTAAATCATAAGAATCCAAAGAATGAATCATATCTACTTTATCAATAATATATTTTACTTTATTCTTTTGCAGATGTCCAATCATATGGTACTTAACTTTTTCCCCTATGATTTCATACTTTCTTATAATTTCTTGAACTTTGTTTTCTCCTATATCTGTAACACCACAGTCAATAGCCCTTTCAATTATTTCGGGTTCTACTGTTTTGGTAACAGCTATTAACTGTACCTCATGGGGACTTCTCCCAGCCTTTGTGGCAGCATCAGAAATTCTTTGTTTTATTATTTTTAAGTTATTTTCAATATCTAATAATGCCAAAGATATTCCTCCTTACATCATATCATTTTAGCGTATTTTTTCACCCTCTGTTACCTGCTGAGCATTTACTACAATCTCATCATAAAAATTCATCGTGTTCACCCTTTTTGTTTCATTATTTCTAGTATCATCAAAATATCCATAGTGTACAATAGAATATTCACGATTGCTTCCCTTCACCTTTATAGGTACAAACCTAGCAAAACCATTAACATCTAATCTAAAAATTCCTTCTTGTCCTTCCTTTTCTACAATAGCTGAGTTAGGAATCATAATGCCTTCAAAACTACTTTTAATCATGTCAAAGGCAATAAGACGTTTATTATAGAAGCCTTCTATAAAATCTGTTAAATCCAGTATAACAATTACTTCCTCTTCATCGACCGGTAGGATTTTTCTTACAACAGCACTATACTCTTTACTATCTCCTCGTAACCGAATCATGATTCTCCTATTTTCTTCTACGCCCTCTATCTCCAGTTCCTTTAACCTTGCAACAATGCTCCAACGATGATTCTCAATAATTCTTAAACTGTTTTGTTCTAGAGAATCACCTTTAGATTTATAAGTATTTTTTATGGTTTGCCATTCTTGCTCTGTAATATTTTCTATGTTTCTTAAATTTAAAAGTTCCTCTAACCCATCGTTACCTATAGCAAAAACTCCTGGGAACTCACTATAGACAATTTCAATAGAATCATTGACTTTACTCTGTAAAGATTGTTGCTGCCTTTCTAACTGGTCTAAGTTTTTGCCGGAAAAACTTCTTTCTCCACTAATAATACTCTTTTTTTCCACTAAAGTAGACAGATTTTCCTTTAGTAATGAAATTTTTTCATATGGTCCCTCATTTATATACTGTTGTATTTCTCCTAATATCGCTGTAATTTCTGCATCAATTTTTTCTATATCTCTAGAAAAAACCTGCTGTTCTGATTCCTTATCTTTAATATTTTGTATCCTTAAATTAATTATTTCCAAATCTCTGGTTGTTTTTTCATCTATTTCCCCTAAATGTATTTCTGCTAGTTTCTGGTTTCTCGCTACCTTTTCCCCCTCCGATACATAAAGAACTACTTTTCCTTCTCCTAAGTTTTTCATCACCTTTTCGTCTCTCACAATATAACCTTCAGTGGATACAGTAGTTTCTATTTTCCCATGTTCTGCTATATAAGTCTTATTAGTTGCTTGACTAAAAAAAGGAGTGACTCTTGATAAAAAGTATCCTAATATAATGGTGGCAGCAAATATTTTTATAAGTTTACCTATAGATAAACTTTTTCTTTTTTTTCTTTTAGTTTTCACAAACTTCACCTGCCTGCTTAATTATTATATAACTATTCTTCATTTTCCTTTGAATTCCTTCATAGAATCTAATAAATTTTATAATGTCCCAGCACTATTTTACGAAAAAGTTAAATCCACCCATAGGCAATGAGTGGATTTTTTATCTTATATCTCAAGTAATAGCATCAATAAACCAAAAAGGCATCCAATTAATAAAGAGAATTCTACAATACTTAAAATAGATTCATAAATAAATTGATTTTGTTTGTTTTTCATTTCTTGTATCGTCATTTTTTTTTCATAAGATTCTTTCCTAGTCATAAGCTTATTCTCCTAAGCTATTTGTTTTTGTACAACCATTATATGATGCTTTTACTTATAATATGTTTCGCTTGTCTCTCTTTTTATAGATAAGCAAGTTCAAACTTTAATTTTGATATACACGGTCTACGGTTTCGCCCAAAAACCGTGGGCTGCAAATGTAGCCCTTAGTATATCAAAATTAGGTCCTGATGTTGTCTATCTATCATAAATAACTAAATACTTGAATTGTGCAATCACTTAATGTGGTGATAAAAATTAAATATATACCCTTACTTAATATATTTAATTTTCTCTCAAACATAGCTAAAAAAATTGCACAAGTTATCCTCTATAGAAGATGGTTAATGATAAAAGCAAAAACAAAAACCCCTAATATTTTATGGGTTAATCTCCAACTTTTATTAAAACCCTTAATCTTCCTCCCTAGTATAGCAATCATGCCCATTAAGATCACGGTACCTAAAATAAAGCTACCACTGTGGAGTTTGAAACCTCCCATAGCTAAATAACTGTGTAAACATCCGACTAAAACAATCAGTCCTCCTACATAAGGGTGCAAAGTACTCATTATTCTGTAGTATTTTATCCATTTTATCGATTTTATTATGTTTTTTCTTAAGAAAATCATACTTGCTTTTTTCACTGGGTACAGAGCTATCGCAAAAAGTATAAGAAAAATATTTAACCATCCTAAAAAATCAACCATCCTTCTCCCCCTTTTTCATATCGACTTTTCCTTTATTTAATATATAAGTTGCAATAAAATTTTTACAACTTTATTAGAACTTACTATATAGATATGTGATTAAAAATTTTAATATACACAGTCTACAATTTTCCCAGACTAATGGGTGCAAATATAGCCTTAGTAGAGTGAAATTTAAGAGGGGAATCATGGGGACGGCAGATTGCGTGAGAATTGTCACCCTGTAGCGTAGCGGATAAGTACAATATGACAGATCCATATATTTCTCACCAACTTCTTCACAAAAAAAAATTAGACGAACTCGTCTAATTTTTTATCTTACAATTGGTTTATTGGCAATTTTAAGTTGTACCATCCTGTCTAATTCTTCTTTAGTGATATCTTTAAAAGTCCTAAATTCATAACCTTTATTTTGCAATCTACTTATTACTTCAGGTAAAATTTGTGCCATTTTAGTATTACGAGCTACATCGTGGAATAATACAACTGCAACATCCCTGTTCTGTAAACCATTAAAAATATTTTGCAGCATCTTCTCCTTACTTTTATAGTCAGGACTAGCATCTCCAGAGGATACATTCCAGTCGATATAGTAATAGCCTTTTTCTATGATGTCTTTTGTAAGTTCAGGCATAAATTGCTGTCCTCCATAGGCGAAGGAACTATGGTTAGAAGATCCTCCAGGAAACCTAAAAATGGGAGGAAGCCGCATTTGAAGTATATCCTGAATTACTTCCTCAGCTCTATAGAAATCATCGTAGAATGTTTCAAAGGTGCTATAGATAGCATAATCATGGGTATAGGAGTGAGGCAATATCATGTTTCCTTCAGCATAGGTTCGTTTTACCATATCAGGATCCTTTTCTGCTAGTCTTCCTATAACAAAAAAAGTAGCTTGTACATCATGCTCTTTTAGAATATCTAGTATCTCAGGCGTCAAAGAAGTTGGTCCATCGTCAAAGGTAAGGAATACTTTTTTACCCTTTGCTGTATTGTTTTTGTCTTGATTTTTTTCCTCTTTTAAGTCTACATCCTCTACCGTATCAACTTCTTCGCTATCATTTGGGTTATCTGCTTCCCTCTTGATCTCCTTTTCTTCATTGTCTACTGCTTCTTCATCGTCTCCTATTATCTCCGCTTCAGGGGATATCACTTGTTCCATATCTACGGCTGCCAAGGTTTCTTCTGCTTGAAAAAAAGATAGTGCTCCCCAAACAATACTTAAAGTAAATATTCCTATTATAAACACTAATGTCAATTTTTTCATCTCAATCTCTCCAGTCTATACAATTTTTTCTTTTGATCTATATTAATTGCATGAAATAGTTTTAAACATCTATATTAAAGAAAAGTTAAGATCATCTATAAAGGTTGCTAAGAAAATTATGTATCTATTTCTATTGTATCAGTATTCTACAAATTCTTCTACATCCTTGCAAGTTTTTTTGTTAGGAATTATTTTCATTATGTCACGAGGGAGTTTCTTAGGTATATGAAAAACATACGTGCCAGTTGAACTGTCAGACTGCGTGAGAATTGTCACCGTGGGGTGTTGTAAAAATTTCATTGCAACTTATATAACTTGACACAACAGTAAAATCTTGACATAATAATAATGACAGAATAGTTCAAAGTTTTTAAAAAAGCTTAATATCGACTAATTTTGTGTAGTCAGATATTAAAAGGGGGGGCTTTTATGAATACGGAAATAGACAACTATACGAAAGATTTATGGCAGAATGCAGTAGATATATTTGATGGATTAGAAAAAATCAAGATGACCTTAGTCAATATCAAAATCAGTGTTGCCAAGATGGATAATTCAGAGGAAGCTAGAGTAATGAACGCCATCGCATCTTATATTGAAAACTCTATTGACTCAATAGAGGAAAAAACACAGTTCATTAGAAATATCAGCAAGGAAATCGGTGTTATCAATAGATCCACTGAGAAAGAGCAGAGCTAAATTTTTTATATATTTGATTTTAGTCCAAGCTACCTCAAAATTGAATAAATTGGGTACATAAAAAAAGAAGACCTATATTATTAAAAATATACGTCTTCTTTCTTCATCTTTTAGAAATCTATTCCACGCTGCTTTTCCCAGCAATAAAACCGGTAGAAAAAGCCATTTGAAGGTTATATCCCCCTGTCAAAGCATCTATATCTAATAATTCTCCCGCGAAAAACAGATCCTTTATTAGCTTTGATTCCATTGTTGCTGGGTTTACTTGCTTTACGTTTATACCTCCGGATGTTACAATAGCATATTTTATATCTCTTAATGCTGTAACAGTAATTTTAAAATGTTTTAAATTATCTATGATTCTATTTCTGTCTTTTTTATTCAACTGATTTAACGTTATGTTATTAGAGATGTTTAGTCTACTTAATAATTCAGTAAAAAATTTCTTAGGTAAGTATTCCATTAGTAGACTTGAAATTTGTTTATTACTTTTCTCAACAGCAATGAATATATCTTTTAACTCTTCCTGTGAAACCTTTGGTAAAAAATCCACCATTAGAATATGTTCTTTCAAGATAAGCTTGTTAAGATATGTACTTAATTGAAAAACAGCAGGTCCAGATATTCCATAGTGGGTAAATAGCAAATCTCCATCAGCAGCTATGGACTTATTTCCTATCTTGGTTTTCATCACAATATCTCTTAAAGAAATCCCCATCATGTCCGTCAACCATTTTTCTTTGATGATCATAGATGTTAAACTAGGTTTTAAAGGTATGATATCATGACCTATTTTTTCGCAGATGCTGTATCCTTCCCCCGTACTTCCTGTATGAGGATAAGATATTCCTCCAGTTGCCATAATAACAGCATCACAGCAAAATTCTTGATCATTACTGGTCTTAATGCCAACCACTTTATTGTTCTCTACTAAGATTTTTTTTATTTCACATTGAAAATAGGTCTTTACCTTATTTTCCTTCAGCAGCTTATGAAAAACCTCAATAACTTCACTGGATTTTTCACTGGCTGGAAATACTTTTTGTTCTTTTTCAACTTTAAGAGGACATCCATTTTCCTCCATTAGTTTCATAAGTTCTTTACTGGTAAAACTATGCAAACTCTTATATAAGAATTTACTATTTGTAATAACATTTTTCATGATTTCTTCAGGCGAAGAATTGTTTGTTATATTACATCTGCCCCCTCCTGTAATTCTTAATTTTTCTCCTAGGCTGGTGTTTTTTTCTATTAAAATCACATTATCACTACGCTGAGCCGCAGTGATGGCAGCCATCATACCGGCAGGTCCTCCACCAACAACGATCACTTTTTTATTCTTCATCACATACACCCTTCACTGTACTTATTAGAGTTATTTTTTACTTGAGTTGTGCAATTATTTAGTGTAGTGGTGAAAATAGTTTGAGCAATTGCACAAGTCTAGTTTTTCTATTATTATCGTCAATATAGCAAAATTTTTAAACTTAAGGAAGACATTCGTAAAAAATTTTTAAATTTTTTTAATGATGATGTCTAAAACTTCAATCCTGTGTCCATACTATAGTTAATGAGAATATAATGATTACTAGGTATTTTAGTCCCCCTTTAATCCTAGCAGGTCAATATATTCTCATTTTTTATTTTTTACTATATTTTTGTACCAGTTGTAAATCTTGGTAGAAATGTTTATAATAAATCATAAGTGTTAACTTAATACAAGTATTTCAAAATTTCTGTCGACCTGTCATCCTGAGGGTAGCGAAGGATCTTAAATAACAAGGAACTTTGCTACCCTCAGGATGACAAGTTATGGTTTAGGTTAATGCTTATGTATAATAAATATAAATTCATATAGGGAGATGATCTTATGCCAGTTATTAATGTTGACTGTGGTAAAATAACAAAGGAACAAAAAGAAAAGCTTGTTGAAGTCCTGGTATCAAAAGCTAGTGAAATACTTAATATACCTGAGGAAGCCTTTCTTACTTTTATTAAAGAAAGCGAATTAGATAACATTGGTAAAGGCACGAAGCTTTTATCTGAAATCCGCAAGAATCAATAAAAGTTGGGTTATCCCAACTTTTATTTTAATACTTAAACTTATTTATACTTCTTTGCACTTCTTCCGCTAGGGTTGCTAAAGACTCGCTAGCGGCGGCTATTTGTTCCATAGAAGCAGTTTGTTCTTCTACAGATGCGGAAGCCTCTTGTGTTCCAGCCGCATTTTCTTCAGCGATTGCTGCCAAGTTCTGCATAATCCCCGCAAGTTCATCCTTCTTGTTGTTCATTGTTTGTACTGAACCCATCGACTTATTTACAACAACTTTTACAACATCTATTTCCTGAGCAATATCATTAAATTTATTTTCTGTAGTTTCTGCACTTCCTACCTGAGCTTCAGTAATAGATAAAACATCTTGTATCGTACCTACAGCATTTTGAGAGTTTTCCTGTAATTTTTCTAACATTTCTTCTATATCTTGTACTGAATGTGTTGACTGCTCAGCTAATTTGCGAATTTCTTCCGCCACTACAGCAAATCCCCTGCCAGACTCCCCTGCTCTTGCTGCTTCAATCGCTGCATTCAATGCCAATAAATTTGTTTGTTCTGCAATACCCTGAATAATTTTGCTGGCTTCACCAATTTTTTCTGCACTTTCATTGGTATCCACAGTAGTTTTATGAATGAGTTTTATTGCATCTGCATTGTTTTTACTTTTGACTGTTAATTCTTTTATCAATGCCATTCCTTGATCCTTCAAACCTACTAGTTTTTTGACAGCTTCCTCTATTTTATCCATGTCCTTTAAATCTTCGTCGATAATTTTACTTAACTCTTCTGTTTTTAAAACGCCACCTTCTGTATCTTTTGCTTGATCATTAGCCCCCTTGGCTATTTCCTCAATGGTTCTAGCCACCTCATCTGCTGCAGTAGCTGACTGTTGGCTGATGGCGGTCAACTCCTGTGAAGATGAAGCTACCTGCTGAGAGGTCTCTGTTACTTGTCCTATGAAACTTCTCAGGCTTTCTATCACTGTTTGAAATGTCATGGCTAAAGATCCAATCTCATCTTTTCTTTTTAGCAGTACTTCAGGAAAGTCCTGTGTGATATCTAGATTTGCAATTCCCTTGCCATGTTTTACTGCTATAATAATAGGTTTTGTAACAGAACTGCCTATTAAGGAACAAAGAAGAATGGCTGCTGCTAAAATCCCAAGAGTTATCATCATAAGACCTCTTTGCATCAAGGAAAGAGAAGCTAATACTTCCTCCTCAGCAGCAGTAATAATCATCATCCAGTTTCTTCCCTCTATAGGTGCATATGCAGCATAGAGCCCATTACCTTCAAAGGAGTAGCGGTTAATTCCTTGTTTTTCTTGTAGTACCTTACTGTAATGCTGTGCTACTGATGTAAGTGATTCATTACCTTCCGCTTCCTTTATCAAGTTCACCTGATTTATTACTAATTCTCTATCTGGATGAGCTATAATTATTCCATGATCATTGATGATATAAGCATAACCTGCATCTCCAAAACCCCTAGCATCTGTTAAGTTACTTAGAAAACCCCCATCCGCTCTGGCAATCAAAGCACCTACAACTTGTCTATTCTCTACGATGGGTACTGCAATCATCACTACTGGAGAATTTGTTACACGACTTATAATCACATCTGATACATTTGATTCCCCGGCAAAGGCTCTTTGTATATATTCCCTATCCCCTAGTTCAGCAGTACTGCCATCTGTGTACTTTGCAGTTCCATCTAAAGAAACAATCCCTAAGTCAAGAAAGGACTGTACTTGAAGTTCTCTTATTAGTATGCTTTGCTGTATTTCCCAATCCATACTAATCGTCCCTTCTATTCTTGAAATTGTCTCAAGGACTTCTATATCCGCGTTGAGTTCGCTTCCAACTAGCTCTGCAGCTTCTTTGGCTAATAGCTGCATAGCTTCTTGTACCTCATTTACAACCGCTCTCTCAGTTGCTTTCACAGAAACAAAACCAAATATAAAAGATATAAATAAAATTAGGACAGAAAAATAAACAATCAGTTTTGTTTTTATGCTCTTCATATGCCATTCCCCCTTGTAAGTTATTGAAATTCTTTTGTGCTATCTACAATACAGATATACATTCTTGAACCTGAACTTTAATAAATAAGACCTATATTTCTTCACTTAACTTAAAAATCCACCTAAATATTACAAATATCAGCGCTTAATATGCTAAACTCTGCAGTTTTATATCCGTAAATTATAGTTAATTTTTTAAATTTTGTTCACAATAGAATTTCATAAAGCAATATATTCGACAAATATTACCATATTCCTTCAAAAATTTCAAAATAAAAATTGTATTTTTTTTGCAAAAACATTGACGCTATCTTTAAAAAGTAGCTATAAAATTGGATACCATTGCTGAAAATTCCGAAGGTAGAAGAATGGCTAAGCTAGAAGAATGGCTAAGCTAGAAGAATGGCTAAGCTAGAAGAATGGCTGAGGTGAGCAGAGTCGACCTTTACACCTCTCTTAAGAATAGATTTGATGTCCAGTTATACAGGGAGATAAGGGACCTATCTTTGTGAACTTGTTTACACAGGAAGATAGGTTGGGAGGAATTTATGAGTTTAGCATACTTTAATGTAAATTCTGATGTAAACTCCTTTCAATAAATTGAAAGGAGTTTACTTTAATAATACTTGTTTTTAAATAACATATACTGTTCTTCTGATAACGTAGTTTGAATTTTGCAACAATTCATTAGCTATAATGATCTTTTCATTACATATTTAACTACATACAAAGTATAAGTATTCAAAAGTTATCTTTAATAATTTCTTTTCTTTGCTCTGCTAAATTTTTATACTTCTGTGAGTTTTTAATAAAATCAAGTTCATCAACATTCGTTTGACTTATCTCTATAAATTCTATGAGGTCCATTTCTAAGTTTATCAATTCATCTCTAGCTCTTCTTCCTTCTATCCCCATTATCTCTACGTCTAATCCTGCTTCAACTTGAGCAGCTAGTCCTTCATATGCCATACAAATAAAGTAGTATGCATGTTCTTTGCCTATCTTTTCTGGAGATACAACATGTGTATTTGTTAAGTTAATATCAGTATATAAACATCTATTTCGCACTTCTGCCCATTTTCCTGAACGAGCTAACAACACTACACCACTTGTTCTATAGATTCCGGATGGGTGTATCCCATGCCGTCTGTCGGCTGCTGCATTTATATACAATGACCAATTTACCACTTCTAAAACCTTACCTGAATAATCTTTTAAAACCTTAGTGATTTCTTTCATTAGATGTGATGATAGTTCTGTATCTAACTTAATTATATTGGATGTACCAATGGTATGGAGGAAAACAAATTTTCCTATTTCTTCTATTGCTGTCATAGCACAAAATGTAGCTAAAGCATATTTCTCTTTATAAAACAAAAGTTTTGCATCATAGATTAGTTTCACTGAATTATCATAGGTTTTCCTTCTTGCTTCCAACAAAATAGACTTCATCATTCCACCCCACTTGTATATAGTTTCCCATAAGTATTTTGCTAGCTTATGCCAGTACACTTGCTTGTAGTGGACTGTTTGCAAACAGCATATTATGCACTATATCAAAGTGTCTATTAATAAATTTTGCCATTCACTTACTACTTTCAAATGTCAAATTTTATCCATACTTTTCACTTTCCATCACTTATGTGTAAAAGCACATCACAAGATCTATGAAAAAAACTACCCAATTAAGCAGTGCTATTTTTATAATATAATATTTATTGTTAATTTTTTGTCGAAGAATGTAGTTCTTATAAAATTCTATTTAGAAGTTCTTCTACACGATACAATCTATGTTTTAGCCCCTGAGTGACTTTTTTCTTCTCCTCATAAAACCGTATTTCTTTTTCTACATGATCCCCTTTACTTCTCTTTGTTTTCATTGTTCTTTCAATTATTACCTCTACTGCTTTCATGACAGCTTGAATATGCTCATAAAAAGTCCTTTCAAAAATATACTTACTGTCTCGTATTTTACATACATAATCCCATTTTAGATTGTTTCCATTCTTCTCCAATTCATTTTCTACTCGCTTTAATGCCTCTACTAATATTCTTCTGTTTCTCATTCTCTTGGGAAGTAGAAACATAAAATCTTTTATTTTCGGAGCCAACAATGGAGGACTTGAGCTATTGAATTTAAAATAAAAGCTGTCTCGTTCAATTAAATGAAACTCCTCAACATCCTCTGCTACTTTGATTTTAAACAATGCATAAATCAATTCATTGATTTGTTCAATGATTTCATTTAACTTCCTTGTAAATCTAATCATAAGCTCTTCATAGGACTTTCTAATTTTTATTTCCTGTTGTTGATTCCACTGTCCCAACACATTTTCCACTTCACTTTCTAGCTGTTCGTTAAGTATTTCAGCTAGTCCATTGGAGGAGATATGTTGATTTTCTTTAGCTATCTCCTTCAATTTGTTTTTTATCATCTCTACCTTCTCATGTCTAAATGCCCTCACTTCTTCTGAAAAAGATTCAATAATCCCTTCTAATCCCAGCTCTATAATCGCCATCGCTTCTCGTTGCATTACCTGGGTATCTTTGAGTTTATGTTTTAATGTCTCCACCTTTTTTTCCAATGTTTCTAAATCGCTATTTAATAGATTGATTTTAAAATCTATGTATTCTTCTAGCTCTCTAATCCTTGATTCTATCTTACTTTGATAACTGTTGATTAGATATATTCCTTTATCCTTCATCATAAAACTTTCCAATTCAATTTCAAACTGTTTGATACCGCTTTTTTTTACCTTATCATGAGCCTTTTGAAGCTTTCCTTCAAGAGCTAGCTTTGCGGAAATAGGATAAAGCTTGGGTTCTTTTCCAATAGCTTCATCTATCGCCTTACATGAAAAGACCATGCTTTCTTTTAATTCTTTGTGAGATAGGTAGTCCATCTTGTTTTGAATGAAAAATATTTTGTTTATATATTTTTTTACCTGCATCAAAAATTCTAACTCTATCTCTCCAACAGGTGCATCGGAAGAAATAAGAAAAATAGCTGCATCAGCTTCAGATAAGTAGTTGTACGCTACTTCTGTATTATGAGCGTAAATAGACCCTATTCCTGGGGTATCGATGAATACCAGGCCTCCCTTCAATAAATCTGAAGGAATAAACACCTCAATACAGTCTACCTGTTTTATATTTTCAGGGTTTTCCTGTTCTGAAATGTATTGGCTAATTGAATGAATATCTACTTCCTCTTGCGATTCATCATGAAAAATAACTCTTGCCTTAGGTTGATCTCCATATTTTAGCTTTGTAATAATAGATGTAATCGGTATCACCCCTGTCGGCAGAAGTTCTTCACCCATAAAGTAATTAAGCAAGGTAGACTTCCCTCTCTTAAATTGTCCAATAACTACCACATGAAATTCTAACTTTTCCATTCGATCTAGTAGTGTATGACACTTATCAGATATATAGCTACAATCAAGATTTACCGCTATATTCTCTATTTCCTTAAGAAGACTTCTATTTGTATCTAAAGCTCTATTTAGCTCCTTCAACATTTTGATACACCTCTATCTTTTTATTCGAAAACACTTTTCTATATTTTTATCTCTTTTCTATGCTATTTTCTACTCAATCGTTGTTGGGATATATTATCTGTTCTTTTTATATTTTCATGCCTTTTGTTGAAAACAGAGGATAATTTTTAAGATAACACCCTCTAAAAAATTATAGCTATGTGCCTTTAATTTTTAATATATTAAGGACTATATTTACAACCCAAGGTTTTGGGATAAAACTGTAGAAGCACATCTGGCTAAAAATAATAATAGATATAATCTATTATTATCCAGACTATATCTATCGAAAAGTAAAATATGCTATTAAGATGAAACCTAAAATGATGCGATACCAACCAAATGGTTTAAAATCATTGTTCTTGATATAAGATAATAAAAATCGAATAGCAATGATAGAAACAACAAAGGCAACCATCATTCCCGTCAATAAAGAGACGATTTCAAAGCCGGTGAAATTAAAACCGAATTTAATCAGCTTTAATGCACTTGCACCAAACATTACTGGAATAGAAAGAAAAAACGAATACTCCGCTGCAATATGTCGTGATGTCCCAAGGAGAATTGCACCAATGATCGTTGCACCCGAACGTGAGGTTCCAGGAATTAAAGCTAACACTTGAAATATACCGATATAAAAAGCTGTCAAATAGGATAATTCGTTGAAGCTGTTAATTTTTGTAACTTTATTTTTATTTCGATTTTCAATGACGATAAAAAGAACTCCATAGACAATCAACATGATGGCAACAGTTTGGTAATTATAGAAGTGTTCATTCAACCAATCGTCAAAAAGTAGTCCTGTCACCGCCGCTGGAATGACGCCTACAATTACTTTGTACCAAATCTTCATCGTATCTTTCTTTTGTCGTATAGATTTTTTAGCTAAAAATGGATTTAACTTCTGAAAATAAAGAAGCACCACCGCCATAATAGCCCCCAACTGAATAACCACAAAAAACATCTCTTTGAATGCTTCTGATGCATTCAACTGAATAAATTCCTCAACCAAAATCATATGTCCGGTGCTACTTATGGGCACCCATTCCGTAATCCCTTCAACGATTCCTAAAAAGATTACTTTCAATAGTTCAATAAAAACCATGCTGTTTTTTCCCCCATATATTAAGATAGTTACTTTTATTCCCATATATACATCTGTTTTCCATACAATCAAACCAAGTAACCTCATTTAATCACTATATATAAGAACATTATACTATTTTATCATATAATTTATCTAAATGTTTATTTCATTTCATTATTTCATTAGTAGGATTACTTAGTTTATTCTACTACCATTTATCATGGGGGAGAAACTTTCCAGCATCATTTTAAAGTTTGAAAATATATTGTCGAGGAAAAAATGTTTTGTATAGTTAACACTACAAAACATTTTCAGGCTTGGGGTTCTCTACACCCTTATATTCATAATTATTCCACATACAGGTTCTATTGCGACCTTGTTGCTTTGCTCTGTATAGTGCTTGATCTGCTTGATTTAACATATCAGTAGCCTGCCCTTGCTTATCAGGAATATCAGAAATGGCTCCTAAACTTATAGTTATTGTATCAGCAATTGCAGAAAACTCATGAGAAATCTTTATTTCTTTAACAAGAAGTCTTAGTTCTTCTGCAACTTCATAGGTCTCCTTAGAATCTTTGTTTAAGTAAAGTATAACAAATTCTTCTCCTCCATATCTGGCAATAAAACCATGATCATCTTGTTTTACTCTTTTATAAAGAAGATATGCTATTTTTTGCAGAGCTCTATCCCCTTCGATGTGTCCGTAGTTATCGTTATAGTTTTTAAAGAAATCAATATCACAGAAGATAATGGATAAACTTAACCCTTCTTCAAGTGCATAATGCCAATAATCCTCTAATTTGTCATTGAAACTTGTCCTATTGGGTATCCTTGTGAGGCCATCCAACATAGAAAGCTCATACAATCTTTTATTAGTAGCTTCAAGCTCCCTTGTTCTTTTCTCAACCAATTCCTCTAAACCTTGATTCATTTTAGATATTTCTTTAAGCATCCTGTCATTCTGAATCATTAAACTTTCTACTTTGCCAAATTCTCTATAAAGATGTAATATTAAAGCATATCCTAAAGAGAAAACATAGATATACATACCAATATGTATTTTGGTACTCACATCTATAACAGCATAAGTGATAATAATATCATGAATTGCCAAAGTAACTAAGATGATTTTGCCAACCAGTAACACATAGAAATCTATCAGAGATTTATCGTAGTTTTTTATTAATATTACGGACAGGTAGACTACATAAACGGTTTGTACTCCATTCGTATAAATCATTAGTTTATCATATATCTCATGGGGTAAGAAAAATATGCAGATCAGCATACTGCCAGCAAAAACTTTCCATTCTTTTATATATCTTACTGGGAAGTAATTGTTATATAATTCTCCTAGGAAAATTAAAACCATGGATATCCCAACGTAGCTAAAGCCTGCTTCTATTCTGTTTCCAATTTCCCAATTAAAGTCCTTGAAAACTTGAACAAGATAAATTTCATTGGTAATTAATGCTCTCACTAGGAAGATAAAGCATACAAAAGAAAAATATAATATGACCTTTTCTTTTCTTCTATTAAAATACAACAGTAAAAAAAGTATTCCTGATATAAAAAAGCTTCCTGCCATGAAAATATCTAAGGTTATTTGTTTTTCTCTAATATGATATAGATAATCAAATTCTCCTATTAATATAGACTTAGATATGCCTCCTCTGTAAAAATGATGATTCGTTATCTGCAGGACTATTTCATTCATACCTTTTTTAGGAGAAATCATAATTACTGTAGGTCTTCTATTAGGAATTTCATCTTCCCTGTTTAATCCAATTTCCCCATTAGTAGAAATCACTTCTCCATTTAACCATAGCTTATAGGCGGAATAAACAAAAGGCATTTTTACTGCAATCCATTGATTTTCTTCTAATTGGCTCATATCTATTTGGAAATATGCTCGGTAGGTAGCTACACCTCTTTCACTTAATGGTACTCCTTTATAGTCTCCTCCCTTCCACAACTGCGGCACAGTAAAGTACTCAATATCCGTCTCCTCTATTGCTGTAAATTCTGAAGGATCTATCAATTGGTTCCAATAAAACTCCCATTCTCCATCTAAGGCAATAGCACGATCATCTTCAACCCTCTCAATAATAATTTCTCCTTTTTTAACTTCACCTTGGTCCACATCAATTTTTAAAAAGTTTTTTGTCAATAATAACAAAAGTATAATAGCTAAAATAACCACACTAACTATTGCTTTAGTCCTTCTCATGTTCAACCCCCTAGACATATGCCTTTATCTGCATAGACACTATTCTATCTATTCTTTTATATATACTTTATCTCTTAGCAATCTCTTAGCACTATTAATAATTACGATATATTTCGACAAAAGAATTCCAATTCCTGCACTTTTTTTAAACTATCAGCACTTATATTGATACTACAGCAATGCTATTATAATGCTTCATGTTTTTGGGGAATACTACTTTAAAAGACATGAACTTTAGGAGGATATATTTCAAATGGATGAGCCAAATGTAAAAACTTTAAATGAATTACTAAAAGGTGAACACATGGCTATAGAGAGCTATGAGAGTGTTTTACCTACAGTTGAAAATCATAAAACAAGAGAAGAAATTAATACTATTTTGGAGGATCATAAGCAGCATGCCATGAGAATAACAGATCGCATTATAAGTCTAGGTGGCATACCTGAGGAATCTACAGGCATTGTAGGGATTATGTCTCAAACCAAGCTCAGGGCTGAAGGTATTTTAAGAAGTGACAAAAGTATGCTAACAAAGCTGTACGATGGAGAAGATCAAGGAATTGCTATGGTAGAAAAAATTATTCAAGGAGACTTAGACTCCACTAGTTCAGAAATGGTTCAAGATATTTTAGCAACTGATCATGATCACTTAAAGAAATTGCAGGAAATGATTAATTCTCAAAGCTAAATAGTATTTGGTAATTAATAAAAAAATGACACACTCTCACCACCTGTGCTAATACTTAGAGGTGGTGATTTCTTGTGGCCTCGGATTAAAGTTATTTATAACACAAGAAAAACTATCTAAATTTTAGATAGTTGAATTTACATGGTCTGGCTGACAGGACTTGAACCTGCGACCTCCAGACCCCCCAGTCTGTTCAGGTCGCTTTTTTCTTTTTTTATTAATTTATGCCTATTCCTGTTTTTGTTGAAATTTACACATTTCTTAAGATGTAAAAGAGTTCTCATTTTTATCAAATTTGCCTCATTTTCACCTTTTTCGTTAGCTTTTTGTTTGCAATGTTTGCAAAATGTTTGCAAAATGTTTGCAAAATGTTTGCAGTTTTTGGGGTTAGTTTTGGTTGAAGTTTAGTTTAATAGTAAAAATCTACTAAGTCAATTTAAAGGTATCATTAAGATAAATATCAGAATAAAATACTTGATCATTTTGTAGATGCTTTTTTGCATTAATTATTAAGCTTACTCAATTAATTTATAACAACCAATTTGTTAGACTCATACAACCTACTATAAAACACAAACAACCATTAGAATGGGTGATTTTTTCATCTATCGTACCCGTGTTTACAACGTCCCTAAACCGGACCCACATGGTCCTAGCTGCGCTCCCAGTGAAAGGGATGTGGTGCACTGATCTTTTCTCTCAATTACGGCTTCAAGCACCCTTATGCAAACACATTGTGAAGTGCCAAGCTATTGATCCTTGATAATTTTCTTGTATAGCTCGTTTAATTCAACATCTTTAGAGAATTCTTCAAAAAATTTACTATTCAAAACTTTGTCTTCATTCTCAATAAACTGGCTTAGTATCTTAGCTAGTTGTTTTTCTGGTATAATACCTGTACTACATTCTTTCAATATCATAATTAACTCTCCTAATACCGGGCTTCCCATTAATTGATCGGTGGTTATAGTTCCATCTGTGACTAATGTATTATGCCATAAGTCATAACTAGTTTTCTTAATAGCTGTTACGATTAAAATGCCGCATAAGTTGGAATATACATAAGAATATTCCGGATTACCATTCTCCAATAAAGAAACAAAAATACTTCGTTTTAAAAATGAAATTGGATGAAGTTGTGCATAATTAAGAAATGATAATTCATTTTATCTTTTAAATAGGGGATAAATATTTTCTCCGCAAAAATCTTTTCATGTTTAGAAAATAACTGTTCACACTCACCACATAGCAAATGCACCTTTAATCCATCTTGTACTCTTAAGCGAAAAGCATTGTTAGTATCTCTCAGAAAGCCTGTTGGTCCAGTTTTTTTAATCCAGTCAGTAACGAATTTTGGAATTATATGACTATTCTTGAGTTCGGCTTTTTTCTTACACAGTGCACATTCTTCCATAGTTTACCTCCAATATATTCCCCTTAATTTGTATTTCACATAACTTTAATACAGTGAAAATATTTATTATATTTCATTATAGCTGCTGCCACCCATACAGCATCTGTGACATTATTATATTTTTGCATATAGCTACCCCGCTTCATCAATTGTATTTTACTTTAAATCTAGATCTATTTAGCTTGCGCTATAGATACTTCAGTTTTATAGTCAACCTTTATAAGGCAGTAATTCCACTTTCTAAAAGCACTTCATATGTATCATCTAGCACTGTAGTGTCTGGAACAAAAACCACAAATCCATCCCTTCCTCTAGTCAATAAAACCCTATAACTGTTTAATCTTAGTTGACTTGGATCCTTTGCTTTAGCTCCTCTTTGCTCATATTTCCTCCAACCAGTTCCCTCCCAAAGCATATCTTCTCCCCAACAAACAATTGGCATATCTAGCTCTAACCCCTGACATGCAAATTCAGTGGCCACCCTATTCATTTTACAACATGACAGTTTATTATCTTCCCTATAGTTAAACCAAGGGCCTACCTCTAGTTGTTTTGTGGCATTAAAAGAATTCTCTACATGAAACTTAGGTAATATTTTAGCCTTAGAAGAAGCAAGCAGCCCATACCTTTTTTCAGGATTATTTAGATACCTATTTCTACAATAACGCTTTGCCTTTTTCAAATCTCTTGTCACATACATGTTGAAATCTTCTGAAATAATTTTTTCTGCTAAAACCTTAGCCCTTACGATATTTCCCTTTAAAAGCTCATTAGCCCATAGCGTAACATCCTCCGCAAGATGAGATCTTAATGTAATATTTAAATCTAATTCATCCACTTCTACTACTTCCGCAATATTTTTAAAAACATGGGATATCTTACTGGGGCACATAACCCTCCATTTGTTCCCACTTTTTTCAATAGCATCCTTCCACTGCTGAATTCCAACTTCCTCCCCATTATGTATCTCTTGACCCTCTCCAATCAGTCCAAGAAACACAGCCCAATCTGGAATCCTATCAGCAATATTAATGATTAAATCAGGCTCAGATAGGTTGATCCTATGCTTTTCTTGAACATGATCTAGATCCCACGCCCTTTGCGCTTCATCAAAAACCACAATATGTTCCTTAGGAATCCCTCTTTTCTCTACTCCATAATATTTAATATAATTCCTAAGAGGTTGAACAAAAACCTTGCTATCTAATGCATGCTGTAATACTTCCACTAAAGGACCATTTCCAGATAAAAAGATAGATTGTTTGCTGCTATCATCTTCAAAACACTCATAGACAAATTGTAGCCCCAATAATGTCTTACCCGCACCGGGAACCCCTGTTACTAGAGCTAAAACCCGCTCTTTTTTCTCTCTTGCCTTTTGCGCTATATCCTTTAGCACCTCAACTGCCTCCGGTATACCAGCACTATTTGCTCGCCTGATAGCAGGTAAAGGTTTCCTTTTATATAACTTTTTAGCTGCCTGAACTAACGTTGGCAATGGCTCATAACCAGAGTTCAGCCATTCCTCTGGATCATAATGAATACCATCAGCACTTAATCCATCAATGATCTCGCCTATTCTATCCGGTGAACATATAGTTACAGGGCCTATCTTACTCAATTTCCCCTTTGTTTTTGTGGGCATCAATAGAGCTGTTATGTTTTTATTATGAGAGATTTGATGATAACTCTTGATATCTCTCCCATAAGCTGCGGTTTGGTCTAAATCTGCTCTTGTAATAAAATCTTTTTCTTTAAATTCAACTATCACAACATGATTATGCATTAATACAATTAAATCTGGCCTTCTACCACCCTCATGGGGCAGTTCATATTCAAATATGAGATAGTAGTTTCTGTCTTTGTACTTATAGAAATTCGCTACCAACTTGTTATGACAATCAACCCATGCATTAATTTGACTATTACTTGGTGCCTCATGGCATAGTACTCTATAGTTCATGATCATTTCATTAAGCCATTGCTCTTTAGTTAAAAATAAAAAATCATAGATAAATCCTTTATAGCAACAGTTCATTTCCATTTAACCCCTTTACTGCACTTCATTTTCTCTATGCCACTTGATATAAGGTAGTTGCTCTCTTTTAAAATTTAACTTTATATCTTTATTGATGTTCAGTAATTCATATTCTCTCTTATCTATCTTATTTGAAATGTATATACTCCCATCATCATTAAATGATATAAAACCTTTATCAAATAATGCATCATGGGTAGGACATAATAACATACCATTATCAACATCCAGTCGCTCTTTATCACTACAGGTTTACAGTGGCTAGCAATGGATGGGGTTGGTTAGTTTTGAGGTTTTGGTGAGGTATAGTAGTGTAGAGGAGATAGGAAATCTATTTGAGGAATTTTATCGAATGAAATTAGATAAAAATAAAGATAAAGGATGATTTCTCCATCAGTTTTAGAGGAATTTTCCTTTATCTTCTTTTATAGAAACCTTCAAACATTTCTAAACCTCAGACTAAATACTACTGATAGTTTTACTCTTCTAAAGTTCATTAAAACAACTCAGCATAGTAATCGGAATCATTAGCTATTCTTAATATTGTAAATACTCTATTAAAATTAGGCTGATATAGTGATTCTTCTACGATCCTAAAATCATCTCTATTCTCATGGAACCATACATTACGATTTAAAATTCTTCTTACAATTTCATTGCTATATCTATGGCGTAGAAGTTCTTTGGCAGCCGATCTATGTATAATCCCTGGTTTTAAATTAAAGTCAAAACTTGGTGACTGTACTTGAATAATCTTTCTTCCATTACTGTAATAGACCAATGCAATCACCTTATCCTTGGTATTTGATATTACTTTTCTCGTCATTGCTCCTAAGGATACATGAAATTCCTGCGCCAACTCCTTTATTAGTTCTAGCGTGATATCTTTACCATCGATTTTAGGAAGTAATCTATTGGTTGGGATTAATAGTTCCGAAGCAAAAACATCTGCCTCATTCTCCTGAATATCACTTGAACTAAAATCCCCAATATTAGAACATGTACACATACTACTATGCCAAGGAATAAAAAAATGTCCTACTTCATGAGCTATAGAAAACCTTTGTCTTGGTACATACAAAACCTTTCCATTTATAATAATATTCTTTTTTCCTTGAGAAACAATCAAAAGTGCTTCGGCAGAGCTTATATTTTCATAATTTACCTTTATATCATAGGCTTGGCATACTTTTAAAATATCAATAGGAGGAGTTTAAATTTAATGATGAAAGAATATCCTGAGCATAAAGCCCAGGATTATTTTTATATAGATACATCATGCAATTATAGATATTTAGATATTATTTCAGTATCTTTTTTATCTAACTCTCCTGTTTTGCCTCTTGCAGCAATGCCGTATGCTTCTTCTCCATTCATGAAGGATTCTATATCCTTCCTAAGAAATCTCCATTCTCTCCCGAATTTATGGGCTTTTAATCTGCCATCTTTAATCATATTATATATTGTTTGATTACTGACCCTTAGTAAATCTGCTACCTCAGTTAAATTTAAAACATCAGGCTTCTGATCTTCATCTACCTCTACTAAGCTTTTGCTAAGCTTTTGTAGCATAATAGCATCTTTTCCTTCGATTGTAACCTCATTGCATTTTGGGCATACATACGCATTAATGCCATCTACAGTTAACTTATAAGTTCCCCATCCTGTATTAATGGATGTGGTTTTTTTCTCCATGTCGCTGTTACAGATATAACATTTCTTACTCATCGTTTATATCTCTCCCTTCTTTGCAGAACATTATCAATACACTCCCAAACTTCTTCTTTTGTTCTGCATACGGTAATAATTAAAGGAGTATCCAAAGCAGCAACAACAGTATAAATTTCTGGCTTTTTATCTGTTGCCTCCTGAAATAAAACTTTAATATCATTTATTCTTCTATCAGTTTGAAATTCTACGGTTTTTCCCTTTATAATACAGTCTAATACTTTATTAAAGTCGATTTTACGTTCTGTCATTCTTGCCATTGCATGTTCAGTAACATCAAAATCGCCTTCATTAATTTTTTTTCGAATCATTTTTTCAGCTAACTGTTCTATCATAAATTGTTACCTCTTCTTATCTATAGCATACACCTGAAAATAGGTTTTTACAATAAATTATTATAAATTATTATAAATTATTATAAAATAACATAAAATATTATAATATATATCATTCCTACAATATGCTTACAGGAATTCATACCCGCTAAGCAGGTAAACACCTAAGATACAAAGATTCCAATTGCTTATAAGTGTAAGAAAGGGATTAAATACAGTTGCTCTCCTCCAGAGAGAAGAAACACCCTTCCCTCTTCCGGCCCTTCTGTCTATCTCTGTATCCGTCAAATGCAGCCCACATAGATTTCAATACTAGGATCATGAGATAATACACCAAAGATATTAATCGGAGGTGTTTGTTTTTTTATGAAACTAAAAGAAAACAGATAAATTTGGATAAATCGTGTAAACGACTACAAATCCAGTAATCTTACTCAGAAAGCATAGTGTGAGCAAAATGCTCTTAAGACCATTACCTTTAGCTACTGGCTCAGACACCTTAATGAAACACCCAGCAGTGTTTCGGATAACTTGGCTTCTTAACCACCCTACAAAAGTCGCTAAATCCTTTATAGTAATTTCACCATAGGCCTTACCCTGCTCCTGTAAAAAATCAAAGTAAAGCTTCAAAGCATAGCAATAGGTTTTTTTGTGTATTACTTTTTGTAAGGGTATTTTGTGGAAGCATTTTTTTGTGTCTGGATCAACCGAAGGAAGTTTGTGGACCCCAGAGGTCCTTAGTGTGATGGCGGGATAAAATAAAAGATACAGGGGGTTGCCGATTAAGGTAACCCCCTGTATCTAGTGATTAAGCCATACTTTGCCACACTAATGATGTCAAATAGTATTTCACTTAAAATTGTCTCTAGTATGCTGAATCATACCAATATTTCTACTACGATGGGTTTTTACTCCCATATAGAAATTTATAATTGAACTTTTGTTGTCTTTCACCTGGTTTTAGCATGCGTTTACTTATTTTAAATTATCGAACTATAGTAAAAATGCTTACTTCTAATATACTATTTCTTAATGTTTACATAAGTATCAATTAATAAAAGCTACTAAAATTGATCTGTAAAGTTGTTAATTTGACTAAAACTTTCACATTATATTTTAATAAATGCCCAATTTAGCCCTGTCAACTTTATTCCAAATCCTTTCAGCTTCGCTAGCTGTTATATTGAATCTAATACTTGCATCTTGAAATACTTGTTTTGTGTATTTGTCTCCAGCATACCCGCCCTCTAAATCATCATAATAACTCCATCTATCCATAATATACTTCCATACTCTCTCTTCCTCATTAGTATAACCACCTGTATCAGAAGCATTAGCATATAATTCTTTGCTTACTTCTTCTAGATCTTTACCAAATTCATCTGTACCCAAATAACTTGCATCTTTCTCTTTAAATTTTTCAAGTGTATTCTCAACAGTAGCATCAATTTTTTTAATTTCTATATTTTTCCTTGGCTCACTTTGATCCAGTTTTTCATTTTGAAATAAAAAAAACACTACTATTGCCGATGTCAACATTCCCATGAGTATAGCTAGCCCAATTATCATAACGATTATTTTATTTGATACTTGATTGTTTTTCGTTTCTTTAGTCATATAAATATCCCCCATTTTTTTATTGACATGATTAATTCGGCAACATATTATACAGCATTGTTAACAAAATCCTATATAGATTTACGTCAATATATTGAATATAATAAGTCCAACAACTTTAAGGTAAAACAAAATGGGTTATTTCTTATTAGGAATACCTTATTAAATATTCTACATTTTCTACATTTTTCCTCCAAATTCTACAAATTTTTTAGTAGAATAAAAAGCCCTCAAAAAATAGTAATACTTGTTTTAACCCTAAGTGATTCCTAACTCTATGGAACCTTAGTTGGTAGATGGATGTTTTTGGCAAGTACCTTTTCTTGCACTTCGGAACTTAATTTTCCCAGCACCCCATTTCCATTATTGGGATTTCATGGTTGAGTGTGTTAGTCTGTGACTTGGACCTGTATAAACCAGCAAATGACTGTGGTGAACCAGCCTATCAATAATAGCACTGGTTAGTTTTTCATCATAAAAAATGCCATTCCACTTACTAAATTCTAGATTGGTTGTTATGATGACACTTCTCCTTTCATAGCATTCCGATATGACTTGGAACAGAAGTTGTGAGCCCTCCTTCTCGAAGGGGATATAACCCCATTCATCGCATATCAATAAATCTGTTTTTTCAATTACCCTCAAAAAAACGTTTCAGTTCACCCTTTGCCTTTGCTTCACTAAGTTGGTTCACCAGCGATGCGGTGCGGAAGAACTTCACTCTCTTGCCACTGCTGCAGGCTGCTACACCAATTGCAGTTGCAAGATGCGACTTTCCATTATGGAAAACTTTCTATAAAGGTAAGACCCATTGTTCCATAGCTTTAGGTATTAAAGCCTGCATGCAAGGTATGAATGTCAAATTCTATACGGCAGCGAATCTATCTAATGAACTGATTGAAGCCATGGAATACAAACGCCTCTTAAAACTTGAGAAGCAGCTTGCTAAGACAGATTTACTTATTATAGATGAAATGTCCTATTTAACATTTAACCTGCATCAATCAGAGCTATTATTCAAAGTAGTAGCTGACCGTGCAGAAAAAAGAAGTGTTGTTGTATCTACCAACCTAAAGTTTTCTGAATGGACCACCCTCTTTGAGAACGAAACAATGGTAGCTGCTTTGGTTGATAGACTAACATTCCGTTCACATGTACTGAATATGAATGGTCCATCATTTCGGAGTGATTATTCCAGAGAAAACCCAAAGGGAGGTTCAACAAATGACTAAAAAAGAACGTAAATATCTTGAAAACTTAGAAGAATGCTTTGAACAAGTAAAAAGTGCCTACAACGATGCAAAGCTTGAAATTAGTGAACTAACCGTATACATAGAAATGTTGGAAGAACTATGTAGACAGCATTCCATTGAAATTCCAGATTTTCAAGAACCATCATTCTTTTAATCAAATCACATAGTGGGACCATTACATGGTTTCCCTATATTAAGCCCCATAGTGGTAAACTTTTTGAGTAGCACTACTGGTAAACAAATTCAGTATCACGTGGTAAAAAAATTCATTGACATTCGCAATCTACTTATCTGTGACGAATGGGGCTATATCCCATTCGACGCAGAAGGATCCCAGCTGCTGTTTCAGGTTATTGCAGACTGCTATGAAAAGCGCAGTCTTATTATTACCACAAACATAGAGTTTAGCAAGTGGAATGGCATTTTCTATGATGACCAGCTCACCGCCGCTCTCATCGACAGGCTTGTTCATCATAGTCATTTAATTGTTTTTGGTCGAGATAGCTGGCGATTAAAGCACTCTTTGATGAAGCAGTCTAACAATTAAATACAATTTGGGGTGTTACACTTTTGCATTGCATTTCGTTACAGAAAGTGCTTGCAAAAAACATGATGGAGCTAAAGCAAGCGCATGTGTATATTCGTTGGTTGAAACGGCGAAAGCCAATGGACTTAACCCCTACAAATACCTAGAATTTCTTTTAACAAGGTTACCAGGATCTAATTATAAGACTAACTCAAACTCACTGGATCTAATGATGCCTTGGGATGAATTAATTCAAACAACGTGTAAAGCAGATTAAATACCTACAGGGATATCATACCGATATCCCTGTTATTATTCCATGCATCTTTTATTGTACGCTTACAATACTTAGAGGTGGTGACTTCTTGGGGCATTGGATTAAAGTTATTTATAACACAAAAAAACTATCTAAATTTTAGATAGTTGAATTTACATGGTCTGGCTGACAGGACTTGAACCTGCGACCTCCAGACCCCCAGTCTGTTCAGGTCGCTTTTTTCTTTTTTTATTAATTTATGCCTATTCCTGTTTTTGTTGAAATTTACACATTTATTGCAATATAAAAGAGTTCTCGTTTTTATCAAATTTGCCTCATTTTCACCTTTTTCGTTAGATTTTTGTTTGCAATGTTTGCAAAATGTTTGCAGTTTTTGGGGCTGATACTAGTGGAATTTCAATAGCAAAAGAACTGCAAAATTATTTAATCATCATCTACATCTATTAAACAGATATCAATAATAGCTTTCGATAAAGGCTCGATATTCAATGGATAATCTTTTATCGTTGCATCCATGTCCATTGTTGCTCAATTATCAATGCCTACGATAGCTGCAATCAACATACCGCCCTTAAGTATAAACTTATTCTTGTACTGTGATTTCGATAAACGCTCTAAGAACCTCTCAAACATATAGTTTTGAAGAACTACTTGAGCAGACATATCTTTTTGCTTAGCTAGATTTTTGATTCTAGCTTTTAAGCTCATCGCTTTATTGCTCATAGTAGTACCTCCATATAATTTTTAATTAATTTCTCGACCTTCAATTTTTTTGCATATTGTATAAGAAGTGCATAATCTGTAGATGTAAGCTTTATATACCTCTTTAATGCTTCATTTACAATTTGAATATCTATTTTATTTCTACTTCTTACAATATCACAAATTGTCCTTTCAACGTTATACACCTTGATCTTATTCCCAAAAGAAGTCATGCTATCAGTAATTCCTAATGAATGTAAATCATTTTTAATATAGTAGATTTTGAAGTTCTCACATATATTCTTAACAACTTTGTAGCTACTTGAAACAGTAGCAGAATACTCAAATGGCGTCCTATCAGTTAAATTATGTAGAAATAAAGCAGTTTCATGAGAATAGATTATTCTAGGATACTTACACTGCATATAGTACATTTCATCCTCAATTGTTTCAGGCGACACATATACACCTCTACTAACACGTTCCAGCTTTCCCATGTCAACAAGCTTTGATAAATATATCCTTGGAATATTTAAATCTTCTAGATCTGATGTTAATATAGTTCCATTTTTCTGTTTTATAAAATCTTCTAATTTTTCAAGGTAATTCATTTATATCACCTCTTTTACAAATATACTGATATCATATCCAATATCAGTATATTTGTAAACATTATTTTTGTGCAATATATTTAAAACCGTTGAAAAATATAGATTTTACGAAGCGAACCACTAATATGGAGAAGACTGCATGGTGGCCAGTGATGTTAATCTAATAAATAGAAAGAAAATCGATAGAATAATGTTATATAGAGATACTATATTATATTAATCTATCAATTTTCTTAACATTTTGTACCTAAGTTCTTTCTAACTTAGTACTAAATTCATTTCATAAATTAACATGGAATTTAATTTTCTTCAAAATACTTCAAAAGTGCTCTTCTTACTTTTTGTGTTAAAAATGGACTTTTGCCTCGTTCGATATTACCATAGCTTACCTTTGCAAGAAAATCTCCTTTTCCCGCTAACCGTTCAGCTCCATCTTGATCAATGATAACATTAGAAGCTATAGAATCAGCAGTTCTTAATGCTAACCGAGCTCCCAGGTTATTTCTGATATTTGTATTGATAACTTCTGCCTTTGGATGTTGTGTACACACAATTAGATGAATTCCAGCAGCTCTGGCTTTTTGTCCTATCCGAGTAATGGCGTTTTCTACTTTTTTAGCTAACTCTTTTTCTTGATTCATAAAGTCTGCAAATTCATCAAAAACCATCACTAGGCGAGGTAACTTTTTCCCTGTAACCTCTATATATTCATCTATATTTGTAACATACTCTTTAGAAAAGAGATTGTATCGTTTCTCCATCTCATCAACCATTTCATCTAAAACAACCACTGCTTTTTCAATATCTGTAATCACATCTTGGGTATGAATTTTCTGGCTATAGTAGCTAAACTCCACCTGCTTTGGATCAATAAAAACAAACTGTACTTGCTCTGGAGAATAAAGACACATTATCCCAAGGATTATTGAGTTTAACGATACACTTTTTCCGCTACCAGTAGTTCCTCCTACCAATAGATGAGGCGTTGTTGAATCAGCTAAATCAATATATATCGCTTTACTTAGAGGGTTTAATCCTAACGGAGCAATTAAGTTTGTTTCTTTAACTTTATCACCAATCTGCTCTCTCATCAGTGCCATAAATTGTTCAAAGTATATGGTATCAGGATCATCTCTAACTATATCTATATTGATCCTTCCTTTATAAATTTTTATAGTAGGTTCTTGGCTCGTTTCTAACCACAATTGAATGTCTTTGCTCCTGGATGTAAGTTTTTGATGAGATACAGTTGCAGGTATCTTTACAACAATTCTTATAACACCGGGACCAACAATCACATCTTCAACATCGATTTCGATGTTGTTTTTAGCAAAATTACTAATTAATTTGCTAGCATATTTTTTCTTTAATTGACTATAATCAGGAGCTTCTTTTGTTTCATAGTCTAGTGCTATCCCTTGTAAAGCCGCAACTTCAGGCTTTAAATCAAATTTTGTAACTATATCTTCGTCCTCTACTTCTTCATCAGGCTCTTTTCCGTCCTCATCGGTCTCTTTTTCTTTTAAAACATGTTCTTTATCTTCTTTTTCTTGGTTTCCATATTTTTTATCGTGGATTTCTTTTTTAAGTTCTGATTCGTCTGTTGTAAGCTCTTCTTGTTTTGTGTCCTCTGACTCTTTTGAATCAATATCTTTATCAGCTTTCTCTTCTTTCATCTGTAAATTTGCATTTTTTTCAAATACTTCTTTTTCTTCAAATAGAAAATCCTGTTCTAATTCCTCATAATCTGGTACAACTTCTTCTTTTGCACCTAATGCATGCAAAATATAATCTCTGGAGTAAATATTGTTCTTATATTTGCTTTGAATTAAATCTTGATATACTTCCGATTCTCCTTGTGAAAACTCATAATCCTTTAAATTTGATGTATAACAAAAGACATCAATAGATGTATCTATATTCACACGAATCTTATCCAAAGGTTTATCTTGCAAAATTTTTATCAACCTAGATTCTTCGAAACTATAAGCATCGCGCTCAACTATATAATGAACTAGCTCATCTTTCCAAAAACTAGCGTCTGGACTATCAGGATGAAAATTAAAAATATTATTATACAAAGTTTCTGCTGATTTAATCTGCTTGATCGCATCAATTCTCTCTGGTTCAAAAATTCGATGGTTTACGAACTTTAATTCTTTAATAGAAAAATTAATTATTAAAGTGTCTTCCTCATTTTTAATTCTAGTAATAACAAGGTCCGGTCTTCTATTTCTAGAACTAAACCACGGAAGTTCATCACAAAGAGACCATATTTCAAAATCAGTTTCTTTTTTAAGTTCTTGGTTTGCTTTAATCAATAAATAAGTAGCCAACATTTCATGAGCATACTTTCCAGGGCCAACGGCTTTTAGTACTAATGCCCCCGAAATTTCTTTCACTTCTTTTACAGCATTTAAAATACTTTCCTTTTTGACCCCTTCATTTTTCATTATTTCTTTTACTTTTCTTAAAAGCCGATCATGATATTCGTAATCTTTGATATTTTTGTTTAGTTTTTTAATGTACTTTGAAGAAGAAAGAATCAATTTGTAATTTTTATTCTTTCCTGCCTTGGATCGGTATTGAATGATTTGAGCTTTAGACGAAGTTTTTTGTAGTAAAGATTTGTCTAAAAAACGATCCATAATCATAATCCAATTAAACCGTTCATGTATATGATCAATTAAGTGGCTGCTAATATTATTAATAGTTATGGTGTTTTTCAACACAAATAACTCATTTTCATCTAACATCGCATGCTTTTGAACCATATATTGCATTTTATAAAAATACTCAAGAGATTTGGACATTTTTTCACTGATATAGGGAAGTCGTTTTATGGCCTCACTTTTCCTTAATGGCTCCACTTCCAATTTTTCAAACCAATTCAAAGATTCTTCTGGTCTAATTTTTTCAAAGGAAAACTGTACTTGATCAGACTGACCAAAGTAATCTGCTAAAACCACAATATCATTGTCAATCATGTATTCATCTACTTGTTCAAAAATTTCTTCCATCCTTTTTCCAGATAAAACCTTGACTTCAACATTTGGGAACTTCCGATCAATATCTGATTTAGAATATTCTTCTTTTCTTTTAATCCAATCATTAATTTCTTTATGAATTGATCCAGCATGTAGACTATGTACATTTAATCTTATTTTCTTTAAACTTTTAATCTTCTTAAAGAGTTCTTCAATGGACTTGATGATAATGTCTGAACTTTGACAGTAAAGAAACAAAATGTCTAAGCTATCTTTAGAATAAGGATAGACATTCAAATAGTTCTTAGAAGTCTTTACCAATTCTTCCGATAATTCTGTTGAAATATGATCTGTGCTATTCATTAATTCATTATTTAACACAAACTTCCCTTGTCCTAAGACCTCATTAATTTCAATCAAGAATTTCGAATCACTATCTAGTGCAAAATATCGTGGAGCCAGTTGCTTTAAGCTGTCTGTGACATAATCTAAATACTCAGTTTCCTTTTCTACAAACAACCGATCATCCATAGCTCTTTGTATCCAATCTTGCAATTTGTTTTGAATCTCTTGATACCTTTTTAGATAACTGATTAGTCGTATTGGATGAAAAATTGTCAAGGTTCTTTCTGTGATTAAACCTGTGCTTCCTTGATTATAGTTACACATATCAAGCGTCCCAATTTCCATTAATGGACTAAAAACTTGTTTTGTAATATGTACAGAGTCTTCAACACCTTTAAAGTAGGCTTCTATTCGATTTTCTATAGTATTGATATCTAAAGAAAAAACTCCATTTGAACAAGCTTCTTTCAAAACATCAGAATACCAAGTGGAGAACTCTTTGAAAGATATTAGTTGATTTTTCATCTCCTCATTTTGCTGAGCAGCTAGGAGACCAAGAGCATCACTTACTTTTTCAACTATTTCAATTTTTTCAACGGTTTCATCTTTATATTGCAACACCTTAGGAAGTTCATTTGCTTCAATGCTTTCTATAAAGCTGCCTAAATTACTCTCGGCTAAATTGATTAGTTTAAAAGACTTGTCTTTTAGTTTGTTGTTTTCATTATAAATTGTCAATGTAAAAGTAATCTCTTGACCTTTTTTACTTGCATCTTCTTCTATTATATTTTCCTCGTATCGAACTAAAGGCGCTTGTTTTTCAATATTTTTAATGTATATTTTCAAAAATCTTATTATATCACTCGGTAATTTGTTTTCATCTACAGTTAGCTTAAAATATGCATCTGATATTTCCTCTTCTTCAGCACATTCACTAAGTAACCCATAGCACTCATATAAAAGAGCTTTGTATAAATCTTCATACTCCGAGGGATTTCTCAATTTTTCAATCCTACGAATAATCATTGTTTTTAAACTTTTATCCTTATCTAGATCATCCTCAAAATTTTCATAAAAATCCTGAATATCATCAGGATTCTCGTTTTCTTCAATGGACTCGATACCCTCATCAATTATTTGTTTCTCATCTTTAGAACGTATATTGTACTCTAAAGCATCTTTAATTCTGTCTTTTATCTTTGTTTTTTCTTTAAAATTAAAGATTTCTTCGATTGTTTCAAAATCGTAATATAAAAGTCGTCGATTCTCTTTATTTATAAAACTCAATGCTATTTCTCTAAAGCTCTCAGGGGTTATAAGTTGCCAAATGTCATGAGGATATTCGTTTATTTCCTCATTATCCAAGAAAGTATAAATTTTTTCTTTTAATTTTTCGACATCTCCATTTTTCCTGATTAAGTTTGCCAAAGTAAAATTTCTTCTTAATCTTTTTACGTTAGAATCTTCAACAATGAGATGTTGATCTACAAAAAGATTCAAAATTGGTAAGTTTTTTTGAATGCTTTTTACCATCGAGTTTTCTGTATTATTAACTAAAGCTGCAGTGAACTCAACTAAAGTTCGTAACTGAGGCTCAGAAAGCTGATTATACATTTTAACGAACTGTTGGATATCTTCAATTTCCTCTAAAACTAATTTGTACTCTTCCGATAAAACTCCATAAAGTTCTTGAATTCCTAGGTTTGATAGCAAAAAGGCCTCATCAATTGAAAAAAGATTTTCTAAACTTTGTGCTTCGGGGGCTATATCATTGATTAATATAATAAGAGCTTCGTTGACTTTAGTATTATTTCTCAACCAAATGCTTGTCTCATGTTCTCTTAAATGAAAGTCTTCATATCCTTCAATAGGCTTTATTAGTCGAACTATTGGCGTATAATAAGTATTTAGTTTAGCTTTTTCTTGTTTAAAAATATCTAAAAAACTTTTTAGTTCATCATCTAATAATCCACTAATCTTAATGAATAATTTCGGAGTATTTTCATTTTTCTGTTCTTTGAAGTATTTACATAATACTTTCGTTATCCATTTGCTTAGAATTTTTTCTTTTGTATTCATCCGTTCACCCCATTTTTAGCGCATTTATATGGATTTCGGATCATAGCTGTAGCATCTGAATATTCAACCAATAATCCATTTTGTTGTAGTTTGCTTCGTAAAGATTGTTCGTTTCTTTGAAAGTAGCGAACATTCAACTTAGATTCTTCATATAGCCCAGATTTCTTTGCTTGAACTTCTCCTATAATAATTCCGTATTTTTCATATAGCTGTTCCATGAAATCACTAAATTCAATAGATCTATCCGGTGCAACATTACTAAACACTAAAATTTTTAAAAAATTATCGGTCAAAAAATAACGATAATTCGTGCCCGTACGAAATCCTCCTAAACCACCATCTCTAACTAAGCCACGCATGATTGGGATTTGGTGTTTTTTTAGTTGATCATCAATAATATCCTTTACAACAATAAATAATTTATTTTTTATATCATCATAATCTTTACATTTTTCTAAAACTTTAATCGCTCGTTCTTTTGTTTTTTTATGAAGATTTCCTAAATTTAATAACTGAAAAAAAGCATATCCATCATCTTTTTTCCAATTTTCAAGGTTTTCTTCTACGTATTCTGAGTTTTGAATTTTTTCGTCAAAGATTTTTTTAAAGGTTTGTTCGTATTTATTTTTAATCAATAACTCGTTTTTCGAAAATGATTCAGAAGATAGCTTCATAATTTGTTGAATCTGACCATCCATTGCATCTATAAATAATCGCGTTTGCTTCTCAGAATTCACTCTATCTAGAAGGTACCTCATTATTTGAAATGTGACTAAGCTATTCATCAAATTAAACATTTCGTACATCTCAATATTCAGGTTTATTAAGTTGTTAAATTCCTTAGCAAAACTTTCAAATAATATTACGTCAACATTCTCTGGTAAGTAAGGATGTGGGTCATTTTCTCTTACTTTTAAAGGTGCTCTTTTATCATCTTGTTGTGAGTCATAATCGATTGCGCTGGTAATAGACTTTACTATGGTTTCAATTGGCTTGTTTTTAGAAAGTAGTTCACTAAGTCGATTTTCAATAGAAACTTTTAATTCTGGATGTTTTTGAGTTCCCATAGAGAGCATTAGATAGTATAACTCTCCTCCTCTAGCAAAAAAGTTTCTTTCATAGCCAATGCTATCGCCTTTTTTTCGAACCTCAAAAAATAAAAGAGATTCATGTAGCGGGTATAATGTTTTGGCATACCAAGACCTATTTGTGGGCTTTCCACTTGCATCATAAATAGTTACTTCCAAGTTTCTAAAAAATTCTTTTATCACATCAATTTTATCAGTGTCGTCAATGGCTTCTATTAGCTTTTTCCGCTCTTCTTTATTTAATTGGATAATTTCGTTGGCTCGACCTTCTTTAGACCCTTCAAAAACAAATCTTCGAAAACCAGTCATTTTTTTTCTTTTATAGGATTCAGCATCCAAAGTATACTCGGTACCTGCCATAACATTCAAGAATTCCAGGACATATTCTGGACCTCTTTGACCATCCATAAAACGATGTCCCCAAACACTTTCCGATAGCTTTGAAGAAAAGCTTGTCTTCTCAGTTTCTTTTACCGTCAATTGAAATCCCCCTTATAAATTAATTTGATCTTCTACATATAGTCCGCTGTCTTTATCAAACCGTAGAACATTTAACACATATTCTTCTGGTTCACTAATTTTCAAGAGTTCATTTTTAAAAGTATCGATCAAAATATGCGTTTCTTCACTTAGTAGATTATAAGTTCCCCCACTATTGACTCTCATTAAATACTCAAAAATATATAAATTCATTGGCAAAGATACTTCTTGATTTACTTCTAAAGTAAACTTAGATGGCTTAAAATCAATATCTTCTCTAAACGACTGATCTTTAATTTCTACTTGTTTTCCTTTAAATTCATCATAAATCATTAAATCTTGACTTGTAGCAAATAATACATTTTTGGTCTGTTTAACAAGTCTATTCGTAAAAGAACGGTTCAAACCATTTATCAACTTAGTTCGTATAAGGGATTTCATTTTATCATTCGAAAACAAATCTTCGTATTGAGTTAAATGTTGAAATGGCAATAGTAACATACGATCCATCTCAATTTCATCGGGAACTTCGAAATAAAACTTTCGTCTTAACTTGCTTACCCATTGATCTATAAAGTCACTATCTGCTACACCATTATGATCTCTATATCTTTTCAGTTTTCTAGAAAAGTATCCATAGCTCATATCCAATTCTTTATTAAAAAGATTTTTATGATACTGTTCGCATTTTTCATCTCCGCTAATATCACCATTTATAATGAAATCATCAATCTCAGATTGAGAAGAAATACCAGGATCAATGATTCGAAAAGCTTTAATCGCTTTCATCTCTGCAAAAGCATTTGAGTTTACATTATAACCATAAAAATTTTCATAGTATACTTTGTTGGATTGTTCCGATAGTTCTTTGTATTGAGCTTCATGAATATTATCACAAACGAGTCCTCCAGTTAAAGTGAAACCTAGATGTATTAATAGTTCTCGCATGGTAACATGGATGTCTAAATAATCTAATATCCGATATTGCTCTAGTATCCTATTCTTAGTCTCATCCCTAGATGTTCTTATATGATTAAGGTAAATAATACAGCTTTCTTTTTTTCCACATTCCAAGCAAACCTCCCAGTTTTCTTCACAATTCCAATGGTCCAAAATAGCTTTGACATAAACCGATGAGGTAATATCTAATAAATTAATTACGCTAAATTTTTCATCATTCCTTCTATGATCTTTAAATCTTAATCCTACTTCTTCTCGTAATTTTTTTAACTCATCGTAATTTGATAGAAACTTTGTCAGCTTTCCTTCGTTTGCAGCAATTAAAAAATATAACTTTCTACTATTATCAGATAAAGTTTCTTGTAATTCTTTTAACTGTTGAAAAATCACATCATCTCTTAACTCTGAGAGGTCTTTTACAATTCTTAAGGTCCCAAATTGAAAATCAATATCGATAATTCCTTTTTCCGGCCAGTCACCTAGTTTTTCATTCCTAAGATCATCATGTATTACACGGCATAATCTAGTTTTACCGTCTCCTGCATTCCCTGTTAATATTACACTTCGTGGATTGTTATGATAAAAAGAAAGAAGTTGCTCTTGCACTTTTGTATCTATCGTAAAACTGTACTTAGAAAATTCGTTATCTACTGTATATTCATCGTAAATTTTTGAATGGTTAGGAGATAGTATATTAAACTGATCTAAGTAATTAACAAAATTATTTTTTTTCAACTCTAATCACCCCATATAATAGTCATCTTTAACCAAACTCAATTGCACCTAACACTTCTTCAATTCTACTTATGTCTTCCTCTGTGTTGAAATATCCTAAACTAAATCGTACGGTTCCACCTGGTGATGTGTTTAAGAACTTATGAGCATCCGGTGCACAATGTAGTCCAGTTCTAACTGCAATTTCATTTTGGTTCAGTATCTCTCCGATACGATCAGCTGGTATATCTCTAAAGGTACATGATATTACTCCAATATGATTGTCTAAATCATTATTTAAGTATAAATTAGTATCAAAGCTCCTTAAAACTTCAACTAACTTATTTGTCAATACCCTCTCTTTTTTATAGATTTCCTTAATCCCTTCTTTGTTTATCCATTTTAGTGCAGCGTTTAATCCTGAGATTGCATGAATATTAGGACTTCCTACTTCAAACCTATGGGGTATTGTGCCTGGTAGACTTAAACTTGCTGAATCAACCCCTGTCCCTCCATAAAGTAATGGCTTAAGGTAAGACCGTTCATCAATGATAAAACCAGCTATCCCTAAGGGTCCATATAATGTCTTATGTCCTGCAAAGATCATATAATCTACTGATAACTTCATCATATCAATTTCAATTAGTCCAGCTGTTTGGGCACAGTCCACCACTACTTCCGCTTGATAGGATTTCGCCATCTTAGCAATTTCAGCTATAGGTGTGATCAATCCACAGACATTGCTAGCATGATTCATAATAACCACGTCCGGCTTCTTTTCTTGAAATTGTGTACGAATTCCTTCCACGTCATAAGATAGGCTCTTAGAGTCAGTATTTAGATAATTTAAGTTGAGCCCAAATCTTTTCTGTAGTTCATGTAAACATCGCAATACGCCATTGTGTTCAAAGTGAGTAATATAAACATTTTCTCCCCCTTGCCAGTTGATCCCTTGAAGAATAACATTAATAGCTTCTGTAGCAGTGCTAGTGAATACTACCCTTTTATTAGGAGGACAGTTAAATAACTTACATAGCAGTTCTCTTGTCTCCTGCACTAATATAGATGCTTGACTTGCAAGGTCATATTGTCCTCTTCCCACATTGACTCCATTAGTTCTGTAAAATTTATCCATAATTTCATAAACCGATGATGGTTTAGGAAAAGTTGTTGCTGCATTATCAAAATAAATTTTTTTCGACATATATTCCCCCCTAAAACGCAAAAAGCTTATAACTAAATAATAACATTTTAGTCATAAGCTTTCAAATACTTAACATTATTTAACAACATTTTTCAAAAATTTCTAACAATATCTGCCTTTTTTCGTTAGTATCTACTACAGTTCCATAATCATTAAGGATACTTTCTATTTCATTATAAAGTAACTTTCCTTTATTTGAAACTTCTTGTTTCACAATAGACTTAGTCTTCTCTTCACCCTCTAAATAAAAGGAGACTTTGTAAGACATTTGGTCAATTTCTTCTACTCCTTTTTGTTGTAGTTCTTTACTAAAAGCTTCTATATTCCCTTTGAAGAGTTTAACTCGTTCAATAAATAGAGACACCTTCTTGTCGTCCCAATCATCTATCCTTAAACCAGTGATCAGTTTAGCAATTTTTTCAATAAACTCATAATGATTGTTACTTATTCTTTGTACTTCCTTAAGGAATTGATCTTCTCCTTGACTAAACAAATTTTCCTTTACTAACTGATCTAAACCCTCATACCAATCTTTCATAATAGAGCTTAAAGAAGCTTCAGTCTTTTCTTCATTAGAAAAGATTACTTTTAAGTCATTTGCTAATATATTAATTAGCTCTTCTTTTGTACCATCCATGGCTTCTTTTATTTCTATAATATCAGTTAAAACAGCTGTAGAAAATTCTCCATAGCAAAAAATATCAAATATCCTACTAAATAAGAAATCACGTGAATTCATCCTTGTACCCTTTAACGTATTTCTTAGTCGCAGTATTTTTCTATCTACTTTATTAAAACTCTCGCTCCCAAGATACTTTTGTGTATGTTCTTTTGTATATTTAGGTAAAGCTAGAAACCAACGGTGTATTGCTCTAAAAACATATTCGAAAGTATTATACTCTTTTTCACTAGGCTCTATATAATCATAAAACAAACCTTCTAGATGTTGGATATAGCTTTCTTTTTCTTCATCCCAGTTTTCTAAATATACTTCAAACTCTTCGGGTTTTTCATTTATATCATCTAGTAGTTGTCCCTTAATATCCATCTCCTGTCCATTTCTCACTATAACTGTATACCTTTTCAATTCACGTAAAACCACTGCCAGATAGATAGGTATAATCCCCTTCTTAAGTCCCATGTGATACTCAGGTTTGATAAGCTTCTCATATAGCTCACTAAAAGGCTTCACTCCTTCATTTGAAGTGCTAATGATAAAACTACGAATGGAATCTAAGACCTTCTGCATCTTAGGGTCTAACCCTTTAGTACATAAGTAAGCATTTTCGTCTTCTTCTTTTAAAATCCCCGGTACCACTAAAGTAGATTGCATGATACTTACATCTAATCCATAGCCAACAAGTCCTAATCGAGGTGTAATTGAATTTCTCAGCAAACCATCTAATACTTTTCTGCGATTGCTGATTGCAGTGATTGTAGGCATATTTTTATTGATTAACTCGTTAACAATGATCGGAGTATCGCTATAAATAGTTTCGCATATTCTTGAGATCAAACGAGTTAGTAGTGCTTTTCGATTGATATTCTGTACTTTTCCTTGGTAATAGTAGGTTGAAGCTTTTAACTCAGGCCTTAAGAAACCATCAATATAATATTGAATTTGATGCCTTATATCCTCTAAGTAGACACTTAACTCCTCATGCAGAAGTTTATCCTGTTCCTCATGTTTGTTCTTACCGATTAAAAATTCTATAGCATCATGCTGTCGAAGTAAATCCTCTAGATTTGTATTTTCTTTTGGCAAAACAAATACTGCTCTATCGTGATTTATACTTGGGATGACTGTCTCAGCGTCATTTCTACTATTATCTTTTTCTAAAATAACAGCATATACTACACCATCAGCAGTCTTACTTTGTATCTTTTTATTCCAATCTCGTGTTTCCATCAATTCTCGATATTCAATGAATTCAAAATCAAAATATCGAATGATTTCATACTCATCATTGTATCCTGCTGCATAAATATAGCTGTCATCGACTAGCTTATTTAACGTTCCTCTGCTGCTAAATAGGTTTTTTCGTTTTTCTATGGTATCAGCTATATCAGCGCTAATATCCATATCTGTAGCATTAGCAAATTCTAAATAACCTTTACTCTTAATAAAATATAGGACTTTTTGATCGATTAACTTGCCAACTACTTCTTTAATTCTTGCAGCTTCAGTGTCATTGCTGAATAGTAATTGTAGTACTTCAACTTTAGGAGGAAGTTTTTGAAACTCTCCGACTATATTAATCAGACCCAAGGTCTTAACAATTGCCTCTTCTATTTCTTCACCATCACTCAATTTTTTCAATGCAGTGGTTGTTTCTCTCCATATTTGATAAATTTCTGATACATAGTTTTCTTTCTTAAATAGAGGCTCAAAGTAATTATAAATGTAATCTGGTGTCATAATAGGAAATTCTGCTTTGTTGTATTGAAGAAAATATCCTAAAGTATTTATATCCTTAGTAGATAAAAATGTAAAGATTGTTCGTTCATTTTGTGCTACCTTTTCTGAAACCTTAGGTAGGATATATGTTGTGATAGGATGTAGCGGGTAGGTACCATAAACAACATAATCCTCTAAAGCTCCTCCTAACTCAGAGAAAATACCACTTCGACTAGTATCTAATATCATTTGGTTGAAGTCATCATCATGTCTATCTATAAACTGTTCCCATTGTTTTTCTTCTTTTAAAATTACATGGGACATGATCTCATAGGTTTGGCTTTCAAGGTGACTAATCTCAATTGGTTTATATCTATCACCTACAGCCTTCCAAGCATCTATTTTCTCTTTTGGAAGCTTATCTACGTAGTTGCTAATGTTTTTATGAGATATAAGTAGAATATGAAGTTGCTCTTCCCCGCTTCTATTACATTTTTCTGCAAAATCCTGTAAAAGCTTTATTTCCATTGCAGAGTTTCTATCAATACTACCTTCTAAAAATTTACTGAATTCATCATAAATCACATAGAGACCTTTATACCCTTTTCCTTGTATCTTACTTGCAACATCTCCATATAACTCAACGATATCAATCCCCTGTAGTGGATTGAATTCTCCTCCCGAAGTTAGCTGTGGATAAAGCTCAAGAAATTCATTATAAACATCTTGATTATATTTGTGTAATTGATTGACGAACTCTTCACTTGATGTATGAATGAGTTCATTAAACTTTTCATAGGTATCGGTGTAATCCTTTTTCCATAGTTCAATCATTTCTATAGCTGCATTAAAGTATGTATCAGGCATAATCCCATCAAGTTCTTCACTTTTAAGTGCATTTTTTAACCCCAATAATAAAGATTGAGTTAAATTTAAGCTTGTCCCCGATACAACTACTGGCAACACCTTTTCTTGGTCTGCTATTACTCTTTCTGCTAGATGATATAAGTCATCATTGTAATTTTTAAGTTTGCTAAGCAAACTAGCAAATATGTCTCTATCTTTGTAATATAACAACCCCATAATTACCAAGACTAAATGTGATTTTCCTTTGCCGTAAGGCCCAACTAATAACCTAGCCCTATCGCTTGATGATGAATTCAAGCTTAACAATATATCTTCCATAATTTCAATAGCACTGGTTGTAGCTATATAGTTTTTGATTTTTTCAATGTTTTCCATATCATACTTTAGATTGATAGAATATTGAAATCCCGGAGCAGTATGGATAAAGTCTGATAAATAATGTTGGTTTCTACTCATTTTCTTCCCTCAATCCCACTAAATTTAATTCTTCATAATATGTTGTTAATATATCCATTGGCTTCATATCTGTATTTAACTTAATAACATCTAAGCCAGCAGTACGAACCACTTTTAAATAACCCATTTCCTGCAATCTATCAAGATAATAATTAAGAACATTTAGATCCATAACAAATGTTTTGCCAATATTGCATTTATCACTTAATAGATTTGCTATCTTAATTTCCTTTGCACTATTCTTATTCTCTTTCTTTTGATATTGATCTACTATCACTGCTAAGATCACTAGAGGATGAATCATATCTTTTCTTAAAACTACCTTTTTATAGATTTTCTTTTTCTCGTCTACTATATCTAAAATTCCTAAAATTCCCAAAGGAGAATCAATTGTATTTTCTGGTGATACTCGTTCTGGATGCATTTTTTTTCTTGAAATATATGTGTGAAGTAAGCAATTGAAATCATCTTCTAGTGAACTCTGTGCCACTGGTGTTCCTTCTAAATTGTATTTAACATATCCATCTATGGATAGAATGAAATCGTCCTTAGTAAACTCTCTAATATTGAATTCATTAAAAAACCAATACCATGTAGTGGCTAGTTCTTGATTAGAAGACAGCAAATAATGTATAAACCATAGTGTACCATCTTCTTCCATGTACTTATCATAATTCCATATAAGTTTTGCAAAATCAGTAAACTCTTGATATCTAGTGTTTCCATCCCTTTTTTCATCGGTTAAGCCCACTGCCTGCATCCAATATCGCAAAGCCTTTACCATATTAGTTCCTATCCCTAATACATCTGTTGGTTTATTTTCTTTATCAACAAATACCTGAGGATTTATGTCTACTTGCTTTAATCCTTTATACAACCAACCTTTTCTTATGAAAAAGGTTTCATGACCTCGAAATTTCACTTTATGCGTCCCCCTTTTTAGTAGCCGAGGAATATAAATATTTCCCCATTAAACAACCATATTCAAGATGTTTGCTAGTAACGCACATTTTACACTTGGTGCATTTATTTTCATCTATCTTATAACCGTTGTTTGATACAGTTATGGCATTAAACATACATACAGTCTCACAACTAAGACATTTTCGACAAGCATTATACTTTCGAACTTGATATCCTATCATCCGCTGGAGATCATCATGTTTTTTTACATTTAAAGTTTTAATTTTCACTGAAAAATCATACTTATCGCTTTTTGTCTGTATAGAAATAATTGGAATATTTGTTTTAACGTCTAATACTAGAACTTCATTTAATAATTTGCTCCCCATTTCCTTTGAAACCTTGCCGAAAGGCACAAAAAGATTGAAAAACTCATCCGTTACTTGGGCTTTTAACTGATATATTTTAGCATTTTCTTCAGTAGTACAATTCTTTGAAACGATTTTCACATCATCTGCTGCCTTAATACCATATCCACCTTGTCGAGCCTTCCAATTTCCACTATCTACATAGTTTTCGGCATCCGGTTTTCCTATTTTTCTTGCGAAATCAACTAAGTAATTCCTCCACTTTTGTACTTCTTCTGCCATATAAATCCTAGCTAGAAAATGAGAACGGGCACTGTTATTAGGACAACACCAACATCCTACACGATCGTATCCTAGTCGATAAGCATCATTAAAGTCTATTTTTTCTGCTAATATGTATAACCAAATATCAATATCTTTCCAATAAAAAATAGGCGATGCTACTTTTTGTTTTTTTATTTTAGGACTATCATAAATTCTATCATACTTACTTCTACTAACAGATTCGAATTTACGGATTCCATAAAATGTTAGGATAAATTGCTCTTTAAACATTGCATTAATTCGTCTATTGATAGGGCCTGTTTTAAACATCGTACAGCACCACCTCATTACACGACTAGGTGGTCCAATTTCATTACATACTTCATAAAAATCTTGTTCTTTATTTTTTGCATCCCTAATAATTGTTAGAGGATTTTCCGTCTTGAACCGTTTTACATACTCTAAAGTTAGCGGAAATTCTAAAGTTGTGTCCCCAAAAATATGAACAACTTCTGGATTACTTAATGCCTTTATCACTAAATCCGAAACGACTGTAGAATCCTTACCACCCGAAAAGGATACGATAATCTGATCATCGTTGTAGTTCTTCCGAGCTTCATGTATGAAGCTATGAGCTTCTTCTTTTAAATAATGTAGTCTTTCTTTGTTGGCTCTTACAAAAGTATCTGCAAATTTTATAAATTCACTATATGTACTGTTATTTGCTTTTTTGTGCTTTTCAATAACTTTTAGTAATCTAATGCCATCAGCTTCCTTCATTTTTTTTGAAGAAATACTTTCTTTTTCCCCATCTATAAAATAACAGTTAGCAATACTCCATACTGAGTTATCTTTGTACTTCAAAGGTGTTCCTTTTAGAGATTCTAGTAGTAATCTTTCCTCAGGAAATACTGGTTTTAAATCCTGACTTAAATAACTTATTTCACTTCTACATAAAGGGCATTCTTCTCTATTTATGGAATCTATTTCTTTTATTATAGGAACTTTACAATCACGGCACCAATATATCTCTGTAGGGATATCAAACTGTGTTTCTGCACTACAGTCTGGACATTTTTCTTCATTTACTCGCTTCTTACATTTATCACACCACATAATACCCCTCCATATCATCTGTCCTTTGTATATTATAGCATAAGGAGGGCATTATTTGAATGGAGTTTTCGAAACGTATGTTCTTTTTCGTGTTCTTATTCAATCTTAGAGTTGCTAATCTAACCCGTTGAGCATTCACATGGTAATACTCCCTCATCAGGCAATTCTTTTCTTACTAAAGCCCAGAATTTTTGCCAATGTATTTTTTCTGTAGGAACTATACCTAAACAATGCATTCTTCTAAACTTTGATTCTATATCTTCTAAGTATATACCGTTTAAAATGGAATACCCTATACTTTCTTCTGCTTTTTTCGCCTTATCCCACAAATCGCGCCTCAAACAATACACAATGTACCATTGTTGTCGTCCAGCATTTAAACATCCCATACAATTAGCATGTTTGAAAATCTCATATGTTTGTGGTCTATTTATTTGTATTTCTTCAGTACTTTTAATAGTTCTATTCCAGAGAGCTAGTGGATAATCTGATTGGTATCCCCATGACAATAATATCCCTATTCTTCTTTGTATCCGTTTAATCTCTTCTTTATCAAATCCATAGATTATTTTCACATCTTGTCTAGTTTCAAATGGTTTAGAAGGAAAATTGTTAGATAACCATTTTTTGAAAGGCATTACTTTCAATCGATTAGTACATAATGCACTTCCTCTTCCGACTTTGAAAGCACCAATCTCCATACAAATGTCTAATGGCCCTTTAACTCTCCAACCATTCATATTTGCATATGTAATTTCAATTTCTAAATAATTAGCTACTTCTTTTTTGAATCGCTTAATATCTTCATGCTCAACATCTGCACTTATATTATGATTTAGTAAGATTACATTATTTTTCCCATATTTTCTTACGGTTTCGATTGCTGCTATGGCTGAGGAATGTCCACCTGAAAAACATACTACATATTTCATAAAATCCCTCCTAATAATTTAATAAGAACACAATATGTATTATTTATCCTTAAGCATATCGCACAATATGTGTTTTTGCAAGTATTTTTTCACTTATTGTGTTTTTAGTATTAATAAAAGACTTATTGTGTTAATATTTATCTATAATTATGAGAGGGTGGTTGCGGTGTTTGGTAAACGGCTTAAAATCATTAGAACTGAAAAAGGTTTACTCCAGAAGGACCTAGCTGAACTTTTGAATGTCTCTCCTAGTACTATAGGTATGTACGAGCGAGACCAAAGGGATCCTGATACCAATACACTTAAATTTCTTGCAGAGCATTTTAATGTTTCTATCGATTGGCTACTAGGCCTTTCGGATATAACTACACCTTATTCAAAAAAAAATGATACACAAGAACATGCATATCATAAATTTAGCTATACTAACCTATCTGATGAAGACAAAGCTAAAGTTAAAGAGTATATTAAATTACTTCATTACAAAGATAGATTAATAGACGATAGCTGTGAATGATTTGCATATCTCCAGCTTGCTATTTCACGAATAGTCTAGTGTGAGTTTTTACTAAGATCAACTTATTAGTGTAGTTGTTTCCACATGAGCCGTTTATCTCATTAGTTTATTCTATCATCAATATGTATATCATATTATATTATTCAATAGTCTTAAAATATTGGAATATAGGGAACTAAAGATTGTATAGTAACCTTCTATACTTTTCTATAGTTCCCTATAACTTTTGGATAGGTGGCAAGTGGATGGCAACTGACATTTTTAAACCTCTGTAGTCATAATTATTACGGAGGTTTTTGTAAATCTGGGTATATTACTTTAAACCTGCAGATTCGAAGTCGGTTTTATGGCTTTTCAGAGATTTTTACATATTTTCAACAGCTTCTATTTTTAGTAAGTGCCAAAGAATTTCCGCCTAGTATTGTACCAGGAAGTTTTGCTAGAATAACAGATAATAAGCAGTAGGAGGTATCTGTTATGACAAATGAAACGCTGGACATTGACTGGGAAGATATTTTAGATAAATTCTCTTCTCATGAAGGGACCATCAAAGCTTTTTGTGAAGAGAATAATATAGGTATTCATCAGCTGTATTATCGGAGAAAAAAGCTAGAAAACAATAATACTCCTGTATTTCATGCTGTTAGTTTTAAAGATACGGAAGCTGATGAGGCTGTAAATCAAGAAAGTACCCCATCTAATCCTTCCCCAACGGCAACTATAAAAATTGAAATAGGCAAAGCTAAGATATATATACCAAGCAATGACAAGGTATCTCTATCTAATGTTTTTAAGGAAATTATAGCATTATGCTAAATATAGATAAAGTGGATAAGGTATATTTGGCTTATGCCGAAAAAATAATTATACCGAAGTTTTAGTAACAGCTGTGTATAGTCTATATTTCAGAGTGAAAATTTCGGTATAACTTTCTTGTATTTCAGGATGCTTTTTGAGAACCTAACTTTAACATTAATAATTAGGAGGTACTCAAAATGAAAACCAAGAAGCCATTGAATGAACTGGTTGCGATGATTTTAGATGAAATGGAAAATGCGCAATTCAGTGAGGAAACCCGCCGTCAATACAGAGATGTATATAGAAGGCTGCAGAAACTAGCTAATATCAGACAGTAAATGTTTTACACAAAACAACTAGGGAAGGCATTTGTTGAAGATTGTAATTATATTGGCACTGACAAGTTCAGCCATCATAGATTCTATTTTCATAAACGATGTGTACATATATTGGAGACTCTGATTTATACAGGTCTTGTAGATTGGTCTAAATGTTCATCTAATGAAACCAGACATTCCTTCGGAGTGCCTCTCTTTGAGGGCATTTATACCGATTACATTATGTTCCTAAAAGAGGAAGGGATGAAACCAAGCACTCTGTGTACTTATGGCAGGACTGTTGCCTATTTCTTGAACTATATTGAAACAAAAGGGTATAAATCCATTGAGGATTTATGTCGCGGTGATGTGACAGATTTTATTTTAGCTATGTGCAAGGAACGTTGGCATCCCAAATGTCTGGGATCATATATTCCAGGAATGAAGAAATTCTTAGCTATGTCTAAAACAAGTAGTATATTCATAAGAGAACTCCCTTCCTATATGCCACGGAAGAAAGATATCATTGAAGTTTATAGCGACAAGGAGCATGAACAGCTCATAAATTATCTGAACAAGTCCGATATTTCCAAAAGGGATAAAGCAATTTGCCTACTGTCAATAGAAACTGGACTAAGAGCGATAGATATTAGCAATCTTAAACTGGACGATGTTGATTGGAAGAATGAAGTCATTCATTTGGTGCAGGAAAAAACCAACCATGCCATAGACATTCCTCTCAGACCTTCCTACCGTTGAAGAAAAATCCTGGGAAATTGAAACACTGGCAAATTCAAATCCAGAAGAAACCAAGTTGTCTGAAGTAGTGCTGGATGCTTCGTTAAAATTCCTTATCCAGTAGCTAAAGGTGCTGGTCTTAAGACCATTTTTCTCACACCATGCTTTCTGTGTAAGACCGCTTAATTTATAGTCCTCAACACGATTAATCCAAATTTCTCTGTTTTCCTTTAATTTCATAAAAAACAAACACCTCCGATTTATATCTTTGGTGTATTATCTCATGATCCTAGTATTGAAATCTATATGGGTTGCATTTGACAGATACGACATTCGCAGTTATATTTTCAGTTAATATATTAAGTAGAGGTGGTGGCTTCCTTTGACATTAGGTTAAAGTTATTTATAACACAAAAAAAACTATCTAAATTTTAGATAGTTGAATATACATGGTCGGAGCGACAGGACTTGAACCTGCGGCCTCATGACCCCCAGTCATGCGTTCTACCAAACTGAACTACGCCCCGAATTAACAAAACATACTGACTATACCCTTATATGGCGCGCTACCAAACTGCGCCACAGCCAGATAACATTTATTTAATTACCTTATACATTGTAAGACAATTTTTAACTATTGTCAAGTAGTTTTAATTTGTACTTATCCTCCTGAAATCAATAAGTAAATCTTAAAATCTAGTCATCACTTAGATAAAATCTTTAGGAAGATTTAGCTTGAGTTAATGCCTTTATCTATATAGTAAGTATATGCCTTTTTTCTTCTCTTCATACATAAAAATATAGGGGTATGTGCTTACACCCCTATTTTATCTTTTTATACCCTATATCATTTTAGAACAAAGTCTTCCTTTGGAAGATTTAAAGGATGACTTTGTTGAAACCAATAACGGAAATTATAACTTATCCATAATTTATAAAGTTTATAATTTCCTATTGGTTATAAAATAATAGCTATAAAGCCTCCATTTCCTTCATTGATAATTTTCTGCAGGGTTTTTTGTAGTTTTATTCTAGTATCATCTGGCATCGTTTGAAGTTTGCTTTGTAATTGTTCTTTCACCATATCATGAAGAGATTTGCCAAACATGTTTGTTTCCCATATTTTTTCTGGACTTTGTTCAAATTCATCCAGTAAATATTTTACCAGCTCTTCACTCTGCTTTTCTGTACCTACTATTGGAGAAACCTCTGTTGCTATATCAGCTCTAATAAAGTGCAGAGAAGGTGCGTTTGCTCTTAACTTTACACCGAATTGATTGCCATGTTTAAATATTTCCGGTTGTTCTAAGGCTAACTCCTCTAAGGCTGGTGGTACAAGCCCATACCCTATAGCCTTCACATCCTCCAATGCCTTTTCTACTCGATCATACTCTCGTTTTGCCTTTGCCAGTTCTGTAATCAAACCAATCAGCTGATGATCCCCTGCAATATCATAACCTGTTTTTTCACCTAGGATTTTATAAAACAAGTTATCATCTGTAGTTAATTCAATTAAAGCAGAGCCTTCTCCCATTTTAATATTTTCAAGAGAAACCTTCTTGATGTTTTCAATCCCTTTCAAGCTGGCTATCATGGTTTCTACGTTTTTGATTCTTCTTGTTTCGCTAGCAATCTCCCTAATGCCCTTCATAATAGTAGATTTCAACCAATGACCTGATTCAATACTTTCAACCCATCCAGGCAAATTAAAATTAATCTCTGTAATAGGAAACTCAAATAATACACTTTCTAGAACTTCATGGATATCATTAATGTTCATTGTTGCACAGTCTTTTACTACTACAGAAACCCCATACTTTTCCTGTAGGCTGTCTTTTAATGCCTGTGTTTCTTCTGCTTCTGGGTTTTTACTATTGAGAACAATGGCAAAGGGTTTATCAATTTCCTTTAATTCATTAATAACTCTTTCTTCAGCCTCAAGATAGTTTTCCCTTTCGATATCAGTGATAGAACCATCTGTAGTCACCACTAGGCCGATGGTGGAATGTTCTTGAATAACTTTTTTCGTGCCAATTTCTGCTGCCTCTTCAAAAGGTATTTGCTTTTCAAACCAAGGAGTATTTACCAACCTTGACTGTCCATCCTCTTGATGACCTAAAGCGCCCTTTACTAAATAACCAACACAGTCAATCATCCGCAGTTTAAAGGATGCATTTTCCTTCAAAACTAGTTCAACAGCTTCATTTGGAACAAACTTAGGTTCTGTTGTAGTAATGGTCTTTCCTGAACCACTTTGAGGCAATTCATCCTTTGCTCTTTCTTTTTTATAGGTGTTTTCTATATTAGGTAAAACCAATAGATCCATCACTCTTTTTATTAAAGTAGATTTTCCTGTTCTAACAGGTCCTACAACACCTATGTAAATGTCACCTTGTGTACGTTGCGCTATATCTCTGTAAATATGGTACTTTTCCATCCTATCCCTCCTTATTCATATATAGATAAATAACTATATTTCATACTTTATATAGACATACACCCATGAATTTTAATATACTTAGGACTATGTTTGTAGTCCTTGATTACGTTTTAAAATTAAAGGTAAAACGTAAACGATGGACATTAAAATTCAGCTTTAGAACTGTATACCTATAACATTATAAATATATGACCCTTCAAAAAAAATATGACAATGCAATCTATCTACTACTTTATATTTTTCACAGAGGACATTTATGCTTCTTTTTTATATTTTTTAGAATTTTTCTATAGATAAGCAAGTTCAAACTTCAATTTTGATATACATGGTCTACGTTTCGCCCCAAAACCGTGGGCTGCAAATGTAGCCCTTAGTATATCAAAATTAAGTCCTGATGTTGTTTATCTATATCATTGAACATAAAAAAAAGCGTCTACGACGCTTTCCCTAGGAAACTCTAAGCTTTTTTTAAGGACAGCATAGCTGTCCCTATCAAGAACCTACTTAAATCTCTTAAAAAGAATATTATTCTCTAAATGAATGTGATGAAATAGATCTGATTCTATTGCCTTTAATTTTTCATAGGTTCTAACAAATGAACTACAGGAAGATGCAGGTGTCACATAGCCCTCGGTAATTTTTCTCATTTCTTTTAGTACAACCCCAGCATTATCGTGCTCATCTTCTGTTTCCTGCATCACTTGCATAACTTTTTTTCTCATTTCTTCTATAGGATTGTTCTCGTACGCCTTTATAAGTGGAAAGAGTATTTCTTCCTCTTTGATAAGATGTCCTTCTATCTCCACTTTTAGACTATTAAACAGTTTGTGAAGTTTAGAAAGAAGGTCTCCATGATCAACATAATGAACTCTTAAAATCTTATTTAGCAGTTTCTCTGTGGTAGGCAGTTCCTCCCTCATAAAAGTATGATGTTTGTTCACAATAAAATCAATCAACTCTGATGAGTCCACTTTTCTCCAGTCTATGTCCTCTCTTGTTAGTTGAGTAAATGTATCATAGGCTTTATTTAATTTATCCATTAATTCTTCCTGATGAATGCTTTGCTCTCTAATAGCCACTAACAATGCTCTATCTCCACCACAACAAAAATCTATTTCATATTCCATAAATATATCTGTCGCCTTGGGAAACATAGCCACGATTTCGCCTATCTGCTGGTTTACATCAAATACTTTTTTCATATTGTTTTCCTCCCCTTAATTTGCATCTTTATGCCTATTATATAAGATAAATAAAATTATAGCTGTGATATAAATCAATCATTAGCGTTAACTTAAGCCATAATTTGTCATCCTGAGTGGAGCAAAGTGGAGTCGAAGGATCTTAGTGTTAGTAAAATTCTTGGCTACTCCAAGATCCTTCGCTACCCTCAGGATGACAGTTCAAGAGAATTTTGCTAATAATTGTACTAAGTTAATGCCTATGATAAATCAATATGATTTATATCACACCCATAAAAATCTAGCATATTTGCAATTTTTCTAAAGAAGAATAGTAAATTGCCTATACAATTACTTATTTTTATAGATAAACAACATTAAAGTTTGCGCTTGCTTATCTATAATATCTTTTAAAGAAAAAAAGAACCCCCAAGGGTTCCTTTATGTACTATAAAATTTTACTGCCAATCCACGCTGCTGTCATTTACGATTTCTTCCATTTCGTTTTTTCTATCTCTTGTCATAAGATTGATCACAGCATCCTTTGGATCTCTACCTTCATAAAGAACTTTGTATATTTCTTCTGTTATAGGCATTTCTATGTTATATTTTACAGCCAGCTCATAAGCAACATTTGTGGTGGTGATGCCCTCCACCACCATACCAATTTCCTTTAAGGTTTCTTGTAAACTCTTGCCTTTTCCAATCAAAATTCCTGCGCGGCGATTTCTGCTGTGCATACTTGTACAAGTAACAATTAAGTCTCCAATGCCAGAAAGTCCCGCAAAGGTGGAGATATCTGCTCCCATAGCCTTGCCTAGTCTAGCAATTTCTCTAATACCCCTTGTCATCAAAGCTGCCCTCACATTATCACCAAAACCTAAACCATCAGCTATACCTGCCCCAAAGGCTATCACATTTTTAAGAGCACCGCCTAACTCTACCCCTGCCACATCAGGGTTGGTGTATACGCGAAACTTCGATGTCATAAAGGCATGTTGTACAAACTCTGCAGTATCCTTTTTAAGAGCAGCTGCTACAATAGTGGTAGGCATGTTAATCGCTACCTCTTCTGCATGTGAAGGTCCCGAAAGCATTGCATAAGGTTGGTTTGGCAACATCTCCTCTACCACTTCAGAAATTCTTAACTGCGTTTTTTGTTCAATTCCCTTGGCGGCATTTACAATGACTTGATGAGGTTTTATATGAGGTTGAATAGATTTTAGTACTTCCCGCACTTTCTGCGTAGGTACTGCTAGTAAAATAATGTCCGTATCCTTTACAGCAGCTATACTATCTGTAAATAGTTTAATGCTAGAAGGTATTTTTATCCCTGACAAATATTTTTTATTTTCTCCAGTTGTCAAAATTTCCTGGTATTGTTCTTCTCCCCGCATCCATAGGTTTACAACATGGTCATTGCTGTTAAGAACAAGACTTAAGGCAGTTCCCCAACTTCCAGCACCTAAAACAGCTATAGAAAGCTTCTTCATGGTCTAAGTCTCCCCTCTATTTAACTTTTAATTTCTCAGTTATTTTTCTTTCCGTCCCTTGTCGTAGACGTTGAATATTTTCTCTGTGCTTATAAATTGCCAATACACATAGCATTAAACCAAAAACAAAATAATTCCAACCCTGTGAAACTAAAAGAATAGGGAATAAAGTAATCGCTACAATAGCACCTAAGGAAACATATTTAGATAAAATAAGAATAATAATTCCAATGACAACACATACTAATGCAATTGTAAAATGAATGCTAAGGGCTACTCCTATGGTTGTAGCAATACCTTTACCTCCCTTAAAACCCAATAATATAGGCCAGTTATGTCCTAATACTACAGCAACACCTGCCATCATAGCTAGATTTTCTGAACCAAGTCTCCTAGCTATATAGACCGCCAGTACCCCCTTTAAGCAATCCGCTAAAAGCGTAAAAACTGCTGCTTTATAGCCCAATGTCCTCATCACATTAGTTGTACCGGCATTTCCACTACCATAGTTTCTTATATCAATATTAGCAGACAGCTTTCCAATAATATAGGAAGCAGAAAAGTTTCCTAACATATATGCTATTACTAAAATCAGCAATTGCACTTATTTGTCACCTCCAGCTTTTTCCCTATTGATAAATCTTATTGGGGTCCCTTCAAAACCAAAGTTTTCTCTGATCCTATTCTCCATATATCTTTGATAAGAAAAATGCATTAATTCCTTATCATTAATAAATAGTATGAATGTCGGCGGTCTTACAGAAGCTTGTGTTGCATAAAATATCTTAAGTCGTTTACCCTTATCAGAAGGTGGCTGATTCAATAACATCGCTTCACCAACTACCTCATTTAACGTACCTGTAGGTATCCTCATAGCATGCTGATTTGATACAAATTTGATTTTCTCTAAGACCTTCATGACCCTTTGACCCGTTACAGCAGATACAAATAGTACAGGTGCATATTCGCAGAAGGATAGTTCTTCTCGGATGTTCTTTAGAAAATGATTCATTGTATTGGTCTCTTTTTCGATTAAATCCCACTTGTTGATTACAATAATGAGGCCTTTTCCACTTTCATGACTAAAACCAGCAATTCTTTTGTCTTGTTCTGTAATACCTTCTTCTGCATCCACTACTAATAGACACACATCCGCCCTTTCAATAGCCGCTAAAGATCTTATCACACTGTATCGTTCCACATGTTCTGTTATTTTACTTTTTCTTCTTATACCTGCGGTGTCAATAAAAACATATTCATCTTCTCCGTCAGTAAAAGGTGTATCTATAGCATCCCGAGTGGTTCCCGCAATATCACTGACGATTACCCTGTCTTCTCCTAGTATTTTATTGATGATAGAGGATTTTCCTACATTAGGCTTACCGATGATGGCTACCTTCATTACCTCTTCATCATAATCCTCTGCTCCTTCTTCGGGAAAATGTTTTACAATCTCATCTAATAGATCCCCCATATTTAAGCCCAACGCTGAGGAAATTTCTAGCGGGTCTCCTATACCTAACTCATAAAAATCATAATAATGAGGAGACTGTTCCTTGGTATCTACTTTATTTACAGCCAATACCACCGGCTTTTTAGATTTTCTAAGCATATCTGCAATTTCTCTATCTGAAGAAATCAGTCCTTGTCTGCCATCCACCATAAATACAATAACATCTGCTGTTTCAATGGCTAGCTCCGCCTGCCTACGCATTTGAGCAGGAATGATTTCTTCTGACTCTGGCTCTATACCGCCAGTATCAATCATAGTAAATTTATGATTTAACCATTCTACTTCTGTATAAATTCTATCTCTTGTAACACCGGGTTGGTCCTCCACGATGGCGATTCTTTTTCCAGCAATTTTATTAAAAAATGTTGACTTCCCTACATTAGGTCTTCCAACAACTGCTACAATAGGCTTTGCCATGACCCTTCACCTCATACTTTCTTATGATTTAAAATCTAAAATTTTATCGATTAAAATGCTGCCTTCTACTTCGCAAACCTGTACTTTGGTTTGCAGTTTCCTTTCTAGCTCGCTTATCGTTATATCATCTAAAAACACTTCTTCTTCGGACTTTAACATGGATTCAGGAAGAAGGATCTTCGCTCCTAAGTCCTTGCCCTGTAAATTTTTTAATAGATCAGTAGCAGTAATCAGCCCTGTCACCGACACCTGCCCACCAAAAAATTCATTTTGTATTGCTTCCACCTGAATCGTAAGATTTCCTATCTTTTTCATCATGGCTTGGCAAAGAGCGTTTATTGTTTCATGTACTAATGTTCCCGTAACTAAAGTTACTTTTTGTGGTACCTCTAGCGTCATTTCCTTTAGTTCTTCTAGATGTTGGTAAAATTCCTGCTGAAACTTTGCCACCATCCCCACACCATTTTCTAGCTGTGGAAAACCATCATAGGCCTCATAATGAGGAAAATCCTTCTTTGCTAGTAGGTAAAACTCATCTGATAAATAGACAAAGTTTCTATCCAATTTTTTCAACAGCTTTTTCTGCCAAGACGCTATTTGCTCTATGATCTTTAAGGCAGTTTCCATGTTGAATGCTTCTAAAGGATAGAGTTTCTCCCTATACCTTGTTAATCCCACAGGCACTACCGCAACACTGTTAATAGCATAGCTTAATTCTTCTAAATCCTTAATGGTAGCATCTAAGGCTTCTCCATCATTGACCCCATGGCATAAAACGATTTGACAGTTCATTTCTATGTGATGGTCAGCCAATTTCTTTAGTATTGCCAAAATATTTCCTGCCCTTGGATTATTAAGCATTTTTTCCCTTAAGGCACCGTTAGTAGTATGTACAGATATATTTATAGGGCTAATTCTATATTGTATAATTTTATCTATATCTTCATCCTTCATATTGGTCAAAGTAATATAATTACCATGCAAAAAAGACAGTCTAGAATCATCGTCTTTAAAGTATAGGCTTTTTCTCATATTACTAGGTAACTGATCAATGAAACAAAACATACATTTATTCTTACAGCTCTTGGCTTCATCTATAATAGGATTTTCAAATTCTATTCCCAAATCCTCATCATAATCCTTATCTATTTCGATAATCCACTCTTCTCCATCAGGTTTTTGGATTGCCAATTCTAAGTATTCATCTGATAAATAAAACTTATATTCGATAATATCCTGTATCGTTTCACCATTAATACTTAACAGAAGATCCCCTACTTCGATTTCCACTTCTTCTGCAATACTTCCAGGGACAACTTTACTAATAACATTTTTTGCATTTGATTCCTTCAAAAAAACACCTACTTTAAGTTTTTTAGTACCTGCTACTAAAATTATATCATAATTATATAATTTTACCATCAAATTATATTATCATTTTGGCTTCATAAAGGTCAAGCATCTTTTATGATATTGTTCCCTGCACACTTCTGACCAATTCGGTAAAATAATGATAATTTTTTCGAATACCATAAACGGTAAGGGGTCTTCCTATTGTCACAATGTTTAATCGTCTAGATAGAAAGCCTCCCAGTCTAGTAGAGTTATTTAGTAAAGACGTTACGTTGATAATGACCAAATCCTTTTTATAGCTGCTCATCCACTGACTATAAAGCTCGTAAGCCATTTTTGTATAGTAATTTCGAGCATGTCCCATACCCATAACATAAATCTTATGCCCCTTCCTATCTACCCCCATAGGTAGAGGCTTGCCTATTTCTTCATTTTGTGCTTTATCATAAAAAGGTATGGCCAATATCTCCTCCTTCGTTGGATGGCGATCTATAGGCAAATAACCCATATGAATAGATGCGGTAACAACAGAGGAGTGGGCTCCACCAAAACAACTGTATATAATATTCATGGATAGTTATATACCCCCCTTCAGCGTTTATTTTATATCAATAATTTTTATTTCTTCACCATAAATAGAGGATAAACCCTCCATAACATTTCTGTAGATAGTTAGATTTCTACCTCCATCAGCTATATATACCTCATTTAAATCCTCATCTAAACCTATATAATAGGGTTTTACTTCTCTGTTTATCTCTCTTAATCCCTCATGAGGTATACTATTTTCATCCAATTTTAAATGAAGATATGCAGCTTTGTAGGCTGCATACACATTTTTTTTATAAACATATATTATTTTCATATGGATCACCTAATGTTTCACAATGATATAAGTGCCTCCTTCTAGGTCATGCACCATACCTCTTGTGGTTTTTGAAATCAATAGTGCCATTCTTTCCAGTTGTTCTTCATTTTCTACATAAAATATAGGAGCAGACCCCCCCACTTTATCTTTATGCATTGTAACAACTGCAATAATCAACTCGGTAATACCAATTTCCATTCTTCTTCCTCCCCTTAACATCCCAAGGGATTTTTATTTATTCCTTCATACCAGCCTTTTTTTTCCCAACATAAGAATCTAATGGTTTTCGTTTGGAGGATTCTATGATGGGGGTTCTTCTTACTGCTTCAATGAGATATTCAACGTTAGGCTCCATCGCTACAATTGCCATAACAATGTTTCCATTTTCTGGATTCCTTCTTGCTATAGGTGTAAAGTCAGGTTCGTCTACATCCTTTCTAATCCCCAGTTGAATAGCTGCATTATGTTGTATGGCTTGCCGCTGTCCTATATTAGATAAAACCGCTATAGCATTATCGTCTTTAGGAATAATTTCTACTGCAATACCATTTTTTACAAAAGTTTCTCTTGAATCCTTTAACCCTATGTTCATAATAATTACACCTGCTACGGTTAACAAAGGACCTTCAAAGGTAATTTTGGCTTCTCTTACTTCTGCTATATCATCAATTAGCTTTGTTTCTAGCATTTTATTTAGAGCATTAATCACAATAGCGCCTATAATAATCCCAAGGATTGCTCTAATGAAGATGGAAAGCTGTAATATTTCTCCTATATACATAGCAGTTCCAGTAGCAGTTGCCGTGATAATTGCCATGTAATTTCTAGCTTCAAAGGTTTTTGCTATATCTTCGATATAAGCTGTACCCTTTGGAACTAATTCAGTAGGTTCAATATTATCTAAGCTCTCCCTCTCTAAACTTCTAACATCTCTAAAATGTTGTGCAGCAATAGCCAGAAATGTAACCGCCACATACTCTTTTTCTGTAATGGCTGGAATAACAACAGCTCCCAACCCTGCTGCTATCACACCTAAGGTGAAATGAGATAAATAGGCTTGTGGATAAGTAGGATACTGCCTATAATCTATTTTCATCATATATGTTCTAGCAATTACACCCATGACCATTGAAACAATTATTGTAATAAAGTGTTTATCCAATTACAGCACCCACCTATTTTCTCTTTCTTCTTCCCAAAAAGTTAGCAAACTCCTGCTTAAAATTAGAAAGTTTTGATTTCCATTCATTTCCGCCACTACTTATAAATAGAAAGGCGAAACCTCCTATGGCTATTACAGCGATCAAACCAATGATTCCTACACCAGAACCTGTGTTGCTTTCTTCCACGCCTCCAGTTTCCTGGGGTGTTGGAGCAGCACCTTCCTCATCAGCAGCCTCTTCTTCTATAATTCCTCCAAACAATGCAGTTGTTACAACTTCGGCTAAATAGCCAGCTGCCTTTTCTGCTCTCTGTCTTGTATGCTGATAAGTCCCCATTTCTACTAACATAGCTCTTGGCGTTAAATCTTGATTATAGTCGCCCTTTGCATAGAAAATATCTTTAATCAAACCTGGGCGACTTTCATCGGCTACTGCCTTTACCTGCATGGCTAGCTCTTCATTCGCTTTGAAATTTTGATTACGTCTTCCTATAACTAATCTTACTTTTGAAGCAGGCTCCCCATCTATTTCTGTCAAATATGCCTCTGCCGGTGTAGCATCTCTATGGACATCGATTAAAGTCCCAATTCCTTGATCTCGCATCAGTTGTACTGCTGTTCTTCGAGATCTTTTATAGGCTCCTGCATCATGTGGTTCATGGGAAGTATTATCAAATACACCTTCAACACCATAATTATCAAAACTATTTTTCAGTGTCTCTGCCACCTTCAATATGCCGCCCCCACCTTCAATACTTTCACTACCATCGGTGGGTGTATAGGATTCAGCACTATGGGTTGCATAAATTCCTACACGTCGATCTTGTTCTTCTTCTCCATTTTCTCCCTCTTCTTGAGCCAAAATTAATGCAGCTAATCCTCCCTCTTTTAGGGCTAATTGTACTTTTTGAAGGGCTTCTTTATTAACCTTTGGTAACTGTACCTCCTTAACAAACTCTGCATAGGCTAAATGATTCCTTGTGTTTACCCGTACAACATGATACATTTTGTTATCTCCGCTTAAGTACTGATCTCCTCTTGAAACCTCTCTGGCTGTTTCAAACAACAGTTGATTGTTTTCCGCATCGTAAACTCTATAGTATTTACCATGCTCTCCATACCAGTCATCTCCATGAGCGATTGGAAGGGTAATTAGCATTAGGACTAAGATTATAGCAAGACATAGACTTAATTTACTTTTCATCTTTGTCACCTCTTTTTTCTTCATCATCCTTTTGTGATTTTTTTTCACTTTCACCTAATGTGCTGACAAAATGTCCTTTTTCAAAGTGCATATCTTTTTTTGCTGTTCCCCCCTGTAGTCTTTCTCTGATTTCTCCTATAACCTCTGCTAATAAGACAGCAAAAACTCCTGCAATGACAGTAGTATCTACCCCACCTGCTCCACCAAACCTAGTAGGTGCTGGTATATTATTGATGGCATTGATCACCATCTGTATGACATCTGTAATAACCACCCCAACAACTCCAGCAATGAAAGCAGCTCTTCTAGATCTTCCAAGAACATAGGCAATAATTCCTGCTATCATGGCATAAACATAGTTAGGCTCTATATTCTGTGCCTCTGGTTCTGCAGGAAGTATGTACCTTTGTGTTGCATAAATCACTGCTCCTGCTACAATAGCTGCGATGACAGCTCGCCATCTTTCTTTCCCGGTCTCAGCTTTAATAAACAGATAAATAGCTAGCGCCATGGGAATAACAAATCCTCCTATATTAAAGGACACATTTTCGGTGATATTTATATCCGGCAAAAAAATTGTAGATACAACAATTGCAATGATAATTGCTATTGCTGCTTTGTCACTCAATCTCAGACGATCTAACACTCTTTCTGCTAAACCTGCAAAAATCAGTATAGATACAACGATGAGTAGAATCATTCCTATAGCCATAATTTTTCCTCCTTATAAAATGAAAATAATATTACATTGCTTATTTTTATAATTCCCTTGACAGTATGAAACTATACAGAAGGTTTATCATTGCTTACTATCCTAACAAAAAAAGGAAGATATTTTTCGGTAAAATATCTTCCTTTTTTAAAAGCAAATTTTAAGTTTTCCTTCTACACTGCTACGCAATGGAGACAGTTCCACAGGCACATAAAAAAAGATACGTGTCCGAAGAACTGTCAGACTGGATGATGATTGCCACCCTGAGCGTAGCGAATGGGTCTTAAATAATAAAAACACGAATAAAGTTAATTTTTACGCAGTCTACCTTCCCCATGACTTCTCTATCTCAGAAGATTTTAACATATTATTGGCTTTTATTTTTCTATAGGAAGAATCACAGTAAACTCACTACCTTTTCCCTGCTCACTATTTACTTTAATTCTTCCTTTAAAAGATAATATGATATGCTTTACAATAGCTAAACCCAACCCAGTTCCTCCGACTTTTCTACTTCTAGCTTTATCCACCCGATAAAATCGCTCAAAAAGCCTTGGTAAATCTTTCTTAGGGATACCTATTCCTGTATCCTTTACAGTAATCACGATATTATGATATTTTTTATAGCCAGTCAAAAGAACTTTTCCTCCGCTAGGTGTATATTTGATAGCATTATCTATTAGATTGATCAACATCTGTTTAAACCAATCTTTGTTGCCATAAATCATTGGAAGATTCATATCTATTTCTGACGATAACTCTATACCTTTGTTGCTTGCAATAGGTCTCATCATTTCTTCTACCTGTCTCATCATGTTTGTTGGAAAAACTTCTTCTTGCAAAGCCCTATGCTGAGAATTTTCTATTTCAGATAATGTTAATATATCTTCGATCAGACGTTTTAATCTTTCTGTTTCTATATCTATGATGTCTAAAAAGCGTTGTTTTGTCTCCTCGTCTTCTATAGTATTTGATTTCAGTGTTTCAACAAATCCACTAATAGAAGTCAACGGTGTTTTTAACTCGTGAGACACATTCGTTACAAAGTGTGAGCGTATTTTTTCTAACTTTCTTATCTCAGTAATATCCTCAATAACAGTAACTAATCCAATAGTTTTGTTAGGGTCGTTTTCTAATCTTATAAGATTGGTGTATACTTTTAAATTTTTTTCTTGAGGATCCTTTACGTTAATTTCAATCTGTGTTTCTATATTGTCTTGTAAAACTTTTTTTATTTCTTCATCCAATCGATTATTCCTGATTACTTCCAAAATATGTTTGCCTATAGCATCTTTTCCTTCAATATTAAATAATTTTTCAGCAGCAGTATTTAACAAGATAACATTTTTCTTATTATCTACTGCTATGATGGGATTTGTAATACTAGTTAATAAAGCTTTAAATTTTGTATTGCTATCTGAGAGTTTAGCGATCATCTCCTCTAACCTAACTGCCATATGATTAAAGTGATCTGCCAATTCACCTATTTCATCCTTAGAAGGAACATAAACCCTCAAACCTAATCGACCTGTAGCCATTTTTTTTGACACCTCTGTCATCTCTTTTATTGGCTCCATGATCTTCTCAATAAATCGGTAACCTATCAAAGCAGCTATGATTAAACCGCTGCCAATAGAGATAGCTATATAATAAAATAAAGTTTGATTTATTTTTTTTATTTCTAAAAGGCTTACCGCCAGTCTAACGACAACATTTCCTTCATCTGTGTGAAGAGGCAGAGCGATATATAACATATCTAAGTCTACAGTATTACTGTAACGAATTGCTTTACCGACTTCTCCTCTATAAGCAGCTTGTATTTCTGGTCGATCACGATGATTTTCAATAATTCCTTCTTTTTTAAAAGTCTCTACTAAAACATTCCCATATTCATCAATAATGGTAATTCTAGTAGTTATTTGATCTCCTAAATCCTGCATTTTTTCTTGCAACCCTGTAGTATTTAAAAAATTATTATCGTCTTCTTTTATAAACTCCTGGATAAGAACTGCATTAGAAATTAGTTTTTCCTCTAACTGATTCATATAACTAGAACGAATCAGACTTAAAGATAAAAAACCTGTTAACAAGATCCCCACTAATAAAATAACAAAAAAAACAATGAAAATTTTCTTTTGCACTTTTCCACCTACTTCATCTTATATCCCACGCCTCTAATGGTTTCTATATATTTTCCGCTTTCGTCATCTCCTATTTTTTTTCTCAAGTGCCGAATATGTACATCTACAGTTCTTGTTTCTCCAAAATAATCATAGCCCCATACTTCATCTAAAAGTACATTTCTTGACATGACCTTGTCCCTATTTTCTAACAACATTTTCAATAACTCAAACTCCTTCAAGGTCAGTTCTACTGACCTGCCACTCACTGAGACTTCATGCTTTTCTAAATCCATGATAATATCTCTTAATTTTAATACTTTTACTTCTTGCTTCTTTACATCCTCGATTCTTCTTAAGACTGCTTTTACCCTAGCTACTAATTCTCTTACACTAAAGGGTTTTGTAACATAATCGTCAGCCCCTAACTCTAATCCTAAAATGCGATCAGTTTCCTCGCTCTTTGCTGTCAGCATGATGATGGGAAGTTTATTCAGCCCCTCTATTTTTCGTATTTCCTTGCACACTTCTAACCCATCTATACCAGGAAGCATTAAATCTAATATCACCAAATCCACCACATTATTATGAAGTAAATCTACGCAATCCTCACCATTATCACTAGTTAGCACGTAAAAACCGTTTTTTTCTAAATTAAATTTGATTAGTTCTAAAATATGTTCTTCGTCGTCTACTACCAAAATTCTTCTCTTATCCATTCACTTGCCCCCTTATTCAGCTAGTTCAATCACAGAAGCCATTCTTCCAGTAAGTCCTTTTTCTTTACGATGAGAATAAAACAAATCTGTGCTGCAAGCAGTACATAGACCTGCTATACTTATATTTCTATCTACTAAGCCTATTTCCTTTAAGGCTATCCTATTAGCTTCCCATAAATCCAGCATATACTTCCCCTCAGAAGTTGGAAATGCAATGTTTGAAGCATTTGTAAAATTTGTGTTAAATCTTTGGATTACCTCGCTTGATACCTCATAACAACACTTTCCTATAGAAGGTCCTATAGCTACAACAATATCTTCTGCTCTAGAATCAAACTCCTTCATCATCTTTTCCACTGTCTTTTGACCTATTTTTAGTGCTGTTCCCTTCCATCCTGCATGGACAGCGGCCACAATCTTCTCTACAGGATCAGCAAATAACAAAGGTACGCAGTCAGCATGAAAGGTCATAAGCGCTACTGCTGATGCATCAGTAATGAGGGCATCCACTTGACTAAAGTCTTTATCATAAAGAACTCCCTTTCCTCTATCTTCTATGGTAACAATTTTTATACCATCACTATGTACTTGATCTGACAACACCAGGTTTTCAAGTTTTACATCTATGGCTTCACAGAAACCTTGTAGGTTGGCCATTACATGATTTTTATCATCATTGGTTTTAAAGCTTAAGTTCAGTGTACTATTATGATCTTTACTTACTCCACCTATCCTTGTGCTGAATCCATGCTTTACTATACCTAGCTGCTGTAGTCCCTCCGAAACAACAACCTTTACCCCTTTTTTCTCTATAATTTTAAAAGCCAATTTCCTCACTCCTTTAATGAATTTACGATTTCATACCTTCATTATTTCCATTCATATTTTATATTATCAATGTCTAAAGACATAAAAAAACCCAGCCTATAAAACATATATATATATATGTGCTGGGACTTTGTAACAACATCAATGGCTTAATTGGTTTTTTCTTTCAATAGTTTTCTTAATTCTCCCATAAAAGTATTAATATCTTTAAACTCTCTATAGACAGAAGCAAATCGAACATACGCCACTTCATCTAGCTTCTTTATATGCTCCATTACCAGTTCTCCAATAAATTCTGTTTTGATTTCTTTCTCCATAGAATTATAGAGTTGTTTTTCTATTTCATTAACGATATTTTCTATATCACATAGTGCTACAGGTCTTTTTTCACAGGCCTTAATCATGCCCTTTAAAATTTTATTACGATTAAAAGATTCTCTATTTCCAGTTTTTTTAATTACAATTAAAGGCAACTCTTCTATTTTTTCATAGGTTGTAAATCTTCTGCTACAAGCAATACATTCTCTTCTTCGGCGGATTGATTGACCTTCATCCGTAGGTCTTGAATCCACAACCTTTGATTCACCATCACCACAAAAAGGACAGTTCATCTTATGTTCACCTCCTAAGTGATTACTTTTTAAGTTCATTATAATATACAGGTTCCAGTATGTCTAATGAAATCCCAGCTATTTTTTATTTTTTACTTCTTTTGAGTAAAAATCATCTTCTTCATCATAATAATTTAGATGAGGTTCAATATTACTTTTCACTTCTACTAAAATCACATCAATGCCTATTTTCTTAATTTCCGCCCACGTCACTTCACTCTCCAACTCTTTCCCAAATAAACCTAGGAATTTTTCGCTGTTTGGGACAATAATGGCATTGATCTTACCCTTTTCCAAGTTTACATCAATATCAGAGATCAATCCTAACCTTCTACCGTCAGTTATATTAATCACTTCTTTTTCTGTTAAATCCGATGCTCGAATCATCTTTTCACCTCCATAAAATGTAGCAGTACTATACAACATGTTTATGGACTTGCTCTTGACTTTATGCCTAAAAAATAAAAATGCACTCCAAACATTAGGGTTGTATCTAATGTTTGGAGTGCCCCAAAGCAGATCACTTTTATATATATTTCTTCATATGCTTTACTGCTGTTTTTTCCAATCTAGAAACTTGTGCCTGGGAAATACCTATTTCTTCTGCCACCTCCATTTGTGTCCTTCCTTCAAAAAATCTCAGGGTTAAAATCAGCTTTTCCCGATCATTCAGTTTTCTCATAGCTTCTCTTATAGCGATACCATCAATCCATGTTTCATCCTCACTTTTTTCATCACTTACTTGATCCATGACGAATATAGCATCCCCACTATCATGATAAATCGGTTCAAATAAAGATACAGGATCTTGAATCGCATCGAGGGCAAAAACCACCTCTGCTCGGGGTAAATTTAATTGTTCAGCAATTTCTGATATTACTGGTTCTTTAGAATTTTTATTAATCAATTGGTCTCTTACTTGTAATGCTTTATAGGCAGTATCTCTCAAAGACCTACTTACCCTAATAGAGTTATTGTCTCTTAAATATCTTCTGATCTCACCAATAATCATAGGAACAGCATAAGTAGAAAACTTTACGTTATGACTTAAATCAAAATTATCAATCGCCTTAATTAATCCAATACAACCCACTTGAAATAAATCATCAACATGTTCTCCCCTATTATTAAATCTTTGAATGACACTCAGCACTAATCTTAAATTTCCCCGTATAAACTGCTCTCTGGCAGTATGATCTCCCTTTTTAATGCGACCAAATAGCTTATACATTTCATCATTTTTTAACACTGGTAATTCCGATGTATTTACTCCGCAAATTTCTACTTTATTGATATGCATTGTAAGATCTCAGTCCTTTCACTTTGAATTACCCCTTTAATATTTAGATTATTGACTGAATGATTATTTTTATGCAGTAGTTCTATAGCAAAAAGAAAAAAGCGCCACATGTCACTGTGACAAATGTCGCTTAAATCATTCTATTTATTTCTTTTTTAAGCCTTGATACAATTCTTTTTTCTAATCTTGATATATAGGATTGAGATATCCCCAAAATATCCGCTACTTCCTTCTGGGTTCTTTCTTTTCCACTATTTAGACCAAACCTTAATTCCATAATCTTTTTTTCTCTTTTTGAAAGTTTATCTAGTGCTACCTTTAAAAGCTCCTTGTCTACTTCTTCTTCTAAGAAACGATAAATAATATCGTTATCAGTTCCTAAAATATCCGACAATAATAATTCGTTGCCATCCCAATCGATATTCAATGGTTCATCAAAGGAAACCTCCATTTTTATCTTGCTATTTCTCCTTAAATACATCAAAATTTCATTCTCTATGCATCGTGAAGCATAGGTAGCTAACTTGATGTTTTTTTCTGGGTTAAAAGTATTTACTGCTTTAATTAGCCCAATGGTCCCTATAGATATTAAATCCTCCACACCTATACCTGTATTTTCAAACTTTCTTGCAATATATACTACCAAACGCAGGTTTCTTTCAATTAAAATCGTTCTAACTGTACTTTGATCATCCTTCAGTTTCTCTATGAGAAAACTTTCTTCATCATTAGATAAGGGGGGCGGCAAAGTTTCACTACCCCCAATATAGTAGATGCTTTCCTCTTGATGCAGCTTAAAGTATTTCAACAGCCTAATATAATAATAGCGGTATAATAACTTCATTTTTAATAGTGATTGTCTCATTTCTCTACCTCCTAAGTTTCGTTAAAAAACGTATATTCTTTATACTAAATCTGGATGTAAAAGGGCTTTATATTCTCCTGCCTTTGATAGCTTTCTGTCATAAATAGCAATAATAATTTCCTTAATGCTCTTACTATCTTCTTCTTTTTCTATAGAGACAAAATCAGGCTTAAAGCCAATCAACATACCATTTTCTGTTCCTAATGCATTATAGGGAATCATTCTAAAACGTGTTAACCAACTGCTACCGTCTAATAGTAAAGCCACTTGAGCAAAGTTTGGTTTTCCCGAACGGCCAAATAATCTTTGTACCTCTTGAGGCAGCAGGTGAATAATAGCCTCATACTCTACGATGATGACTGGATATTTACTAATTGGATCTACCAGAGAATTTCCAGTATCCACCATCCCTGTCACTTCAGCAGTGGTACCATCTATCTCTATTTTTATTTTCATCAGAATCTTTTCCTTAGACAACTGCTTTTGTAAATAGCCCCAACAAAAATTAATGAGTATATAACCTACGCCTCCGGCGATAAAAATATTTTTTACCGAAATATCCGTGATATAGAAGATACCGTTACTTATGATACCATTAAAATTTGTAAAGTAAAATATAGCAAATCCTGCTCCTCCAAAGACCAAAGTTATTAAGTAAAATATCCCTAAAAGCCTAAAGAAGTCTTTAAATCTATAAGGGGTAAAAGCTAAAATAATAATAATCATAGAACAAGCTATCTTCATAACAATAGAAAACAAAAAATGCAGTGACGGAAAGAAAATAATAAAAGCATATAACGCACTAATCGAGGAAGCTGCTAATAATTTCCCCTTTCCTGTGGCTTTTTTTCCAAATTTAGCAGTTAACGATAAGATAACAAAATTCATAATAAAGTTTTCTAGAAAAACATACTCAGCATAAACTACCATCTACACTCCCCCCTAAGGGACATATCTATTATTATACAAATATTCATTTGAAAGACGTTTTATGTATATTATATAGAATTAGGCATAGCTTTTTTGTCATTTTCTGAAGTCGAAAGACTAGTTTGTTTTTCTCATTTTAAGGAATGTTGTAGATAACAAAAAATTTTAAGCATGAATTACTAATAAAGTAACCATACTATTAGTACTGTGTAATGTGCTTTATTAAAAGACGTAGGGATGGGTCTTGATCCTTCCATAGTTACTATGTCTTATTTACCAAATACATTGAAATAAATTTAAACAAATATATCATAGGCGTTAACCTAACACAATTATTTGCAAATTTCTCTCGAGCTGTTATTTTGCTAATACTAAGACCCTTCGCTACACTTTGCTCTGCTCAAGATGACAAGTTGTGGTTTGAGTTAACACTAATGAAAGAAATATAGGAGAAAAAATATGAGAATAGCTATTATGGGCGCTGGATTAGCTGGATTGTCATGTGCCATAACTTTAGAAAAACACGGAATAAAGCCACATATTTTTGAAAATAGAAAAGAAGTAGATGATAGGTTTCCCAATGCAGAAGTATTTTTAGATGCATTAAACGCTCCTATCAAAGATACTCTTTCATATCTTTCCAATGAATTTGGTCTCTATCTTCAACCAGTTGGACATGTAAAAAAATTAGTCATTTATTCAGAAAATCAACAGGCAACTGTTACTGGTAGCCTAGGTTTTAATACGTTAAGAGGTCGAAATGAAAATTCATTATGTAGACAGCTACTAAAACAATTAGATACAAAAGTCACTTACGACTCCCAGTATACCTACGAAGATCTGCTTAAAGACTATACACATATTGTTTTAGCAACAGGAGATGGAGCCTATAGTGAAAAAATGGGAAACTACCAAAGGCATTTTACAGCATCTTTGAAAGGAGCTATTATTGAAGGGAAATTTGATAGGTACACAACAATGGCTTGGTTAGATAACAATTTTGCACCCAAAGGTTATAGTTATCTCATTCCATTATCTAATACAAAAGCTAATATCGTCATTGCTTATCCTGATTATCCGGAAAACAATAGATTAGATGGAAACTTATTATGGGATAGTTTTCTTTCAAGAGTCCAAAAAGATTTAAAACAACCATTAAATATTACTGATGGATTTGAAATCACAAAATATATCATAGGAAAATGCGATAATGCTAGAATTGGAAATACTTTTTTTGTTGGGAACTGTTATGGAGCAGTTATGCCTTTTTTAGGATTTGGACAATTTCCTGCTATCATGACAGGTATTCATGCAGCCTATGATTTATGTGGCAAAGGAGAATACCCTATCCTTAATAAACAGTTAGATATAAGTTATAAAAATGCACTGGTATTGAGAAGAGCTATGGAAGATTTAGATAATAAAAAGTTTGATCTAATCGTTAAGAGTTTAGATGGATACATTGGAAAGACCTTGCTAGATTACAGCAACATCAACTTTCTCAGCATGATCAGCAATATTCTAAAGCCTATCATCAATACAAAAAATGAAGAATAGGAAAAGACTTGCTATTAGCAAGTTAGCAAGTCTAAAATTTAAGATTCTATAAAGATTTATATACTTGTTTCATGAGCGTTAACTTAATACAATTATTTCCAAAATTCTGTAGAACTGTCATCCTGAGGGTAGCGAAGGATCTTAAAATAACGAGGAACTATGACAAATTATGGTTTAGATTAACGCTAATGATACTTGTTTAAAATCCAAAACTTATTTATTTTTTTCTTCTTAAAAAGATAGGTATATCTAATTCATCTACTTGTTTTACTTGATCTTCTGTAGCTGCTGCTGCCACTTCTTTATGAACAGCAGCTGTTGTATTTACCTTTTTTTGAGACTCTACAACCTTCGCCAAATCATGTTCGAAACCCGTAGCTATTACTGTAATTCTAATTTCATCCTTTAACTCTTCATTGATTACAGCACCAAAAATAATGTTAGCATCTTGGTCTGCTGCCTCAGTAACTAGTTCTGCCGCCTCATTTACTTCAAATAGTCCTAAACTAGATCCTCCAGTAATATTTAGCAATACACCTTTGGCTCCTTGAATAGATGTTTCTAACAATGGACTTTGAATCGCTTGTTTTGCTGCCTCTGCAGCACGATTTTCTCCACTGGCTCGTCCTATACCCATGTGGGCTAAACCTTGTTCTACCATAATTGTCTTAACATCAGCAAAGTCTAGATTCACTAAACCCGGTACTGCGATTAAATCAGATATCCCTTGAACACCTTGTTTTAGTACATCATCAGCCATTCTAAAAGCATCCAGCATGGTGGTTTTCTTTTCTATGACTTGAAGCAAACGATCATTTGGAATCGTTACTAAGGTATCTACTCTACTCTTTAATTCTTGAACACCTTGCTCAGCATGTAACATTCTTCTTTTACCTTCAAATGTAAAGGGTTTTGTTACAACACCAACAGTCAAAATACCTAGTTCTTTTGCTACTTCCGCTACAATCGGAGCTGCTCCTGTACCAGTACCGCCTCCCATGCCAGCAGTAATAAATACCATATCAGCCCCCTGCAGTAACTTATAGATATCTTCTCTGCTTTCTTCAGCAGCCTTCCTGCCAATTTCGGGGTTTGCACCAGCACCCAACCCTCTTGTTAATTTTTCTCCTATTTGTATTTTATGCTCAGCCTTAGAAGTAAATAAAGCTTGTTTATCTGTGTTAACGGCAATAAACTCCACACCTTTTAATTCCGATTCAATCATACGGTTTACAGCGTTATTTCCACCTCCGCCCACACCGATTACTTTGATCTGAGCAAACTGATCCATATCTACATCAAATTCTAACACATTATTACCCCCTTAATTATATGAATACCCTGTTTTGATTTTAAGTTTTTAAAAGTCTACGATTTTCTTTACATTATCATAATTCTATCTGGTCATCTATAGGACATAGGACTATGATTATGATAAAATTTATGTAGCCTCTATACTACAATTTTTATATTTGAAATATTGTGAATATAGAGATCCATAGTTTTTATGGTTATAAATAGACTCATACATATTATTATAAATTCAACACAAATTTAATTTTTCCTTTTTTCAATTTCAATTTATAACATAAAAATTTTGGAAAAATTTAATAAACCTTCTATTAAAAGCGTATTTTTCCCAATAAATGTCTTCTTAGAATGGCAAAGTTTTGGAATAATCTTGCACCAAATGCAAATATCGCTGCATAGTATAAAGGAACACCTAAACGATCTCCTATATAAGCTAAAAATCCTGCTAATATTGCATTACCAAAAAAACCTGATACAAAAATTTCTGTGTTAAACTTATTCTCTACACTAGCTCTAAGTGCCCCAAAAACAGAGTCCATTGCTGCTAAAATCGCAACAGAAATATAGAGAGAATAAGTGGCAGGGTAAGTAATGGGTAAGTATAGTCCTAAAAAGATCCCCAGTGCTAAACCAATAATTGCAAATAACATTTTAATCACCTTCCATCATTGAAATATATTTTAAAGAGATATCACCTTGATGTCTTGCTATTCTCACTCGGTCACTTGTATAGGATTCTACAATCAAACCATACACCTCTCTTAGATCCCAAGCATAAGAACCAGGGGCCTTTATAGCAGCATCTAGTGTTTGAGGATCACCTATCGCTCTTATGGTAAAGGGTTGTCCATAAGTATAATTATTAATCGTAATGGTAGGTCCCGTACACTTTATTTCTGATGTACTTAGCAGCCTTTGACCATTAATAGAAATAACCTCTGCTCCCGCAATCTTTAGGTCATTTAATATAGTTAGCACATCTCCGTCATGGACAACAAGATTATTAGGATCTTCTCCTTCGTATAATTCTCGTTCACTATCACTTAGTCTTATAACAATTCCCGGACCTTCTACGTCTAAGAATCCGCTAGTCAATCTCATTGCATTGATTTCGTTAATTAATACTTCCTTAATACTTCCATCCTCTTCTAAAGCTCTCTGATACTCATTTAGCTTTTCTTCCTTAGCAACAATCAACTGTCTCTTATTGTTTATTTCTTCCTTTTCAGTATCAATAGCTCCCTGTAAATCACTTAATGTTTTCAAGCTGACAAAACCATAATCCTCTAAATCGTTTCTAAACTGCAAAACAATAGTAAAGCCTAATATAAAAAACATAAATGCAATAATTATTTTTGTATATAAGGATTTCATAACTTTCCTCTCCATTCCTACTGAGGTGATTCAACAGGTCTCGCGTAATCGAACTGCATTACCTTGTTATATCTTGGTACCTGAATAGAATTTTCTTTCCTTACACTGACTTGCAAGTTATACACCTGTCTCATACCCCAAACAACCCCATACCTCATATTTAATGCTGCCTCCAATGTTTCTGGATTTCCTATAGCTTTGATAACAAAGGGCGGTCTCGTAGGTACAGAATTAATCATTACTGTATTTGATGTATAATATATTTCTGTAGTAGCAATATATCTTTGGTCATTGACAACAATGGCTTCTGCCCCCGCGGCATTTAATTGATTAATTACCTCTAACAGCACATCGTAATTATACATAACAAAACTTCCTTCTCCGCCTAAGAAATAATCGTTAGGAGGATCATCCACCGTTACAACAACTCCTGGTCCCTCACCTTCCTTATACCCCGCCATCAACTGATAACGCTCCAAATCTCTTTTCAGGTTTTTAATCATAAGATTTTCATCTGCTTCAGAAATTTCATATTCCTTCAGCCGTTTTTCTAAGTTCGTAAGTTCTTCATTCAGCCTTTCCTTTTCCGATCTTAAGTTTCTTAACTCCATTGCCAATTGCTGAGCTTTTTGTGTGGATAAAACACCTCCCCCAGGTCCGCTTTTGACGGTATTAAATTGTATAGATATGGTAAGGCCCAATATACCACAAAGTAATGCAATGGCAAGTTTACCCTTAAAATTCATTCATTTTCCTCCCAATTTTCTCTATTTCTTATAGATATTTGTCCTTTATATCGCATATCAACTATAACATTTTTTAAGTTCCGTGTATATAAGTTGGTTAATACTTCCTTCAAGGACAATACAGTATACGCTAGGTCTGTTTTATTGCCTATCAAAACCTCTATCCCATCGAAGGTAACCAACTTTATATAGTCCTCTGGTTCTATATTAATTTCAGAAATGATTTCTCCTATACCTACTACTTTAGAAGCTTCTACGAGTTCCATAGCTACATCCAATAGATGTTCTTTACTGATATCTACTTGATCTCCTAAGTTAAAACTTTGAAACTCAACACCCGTAATTAATATCAAGTCTTCTGCTAAATAACTTTCTGAAACTTGTAACACTACCTTATCTTGATCTATATAAATATAAGACCCCATATATGGTATTATAGCATACTTATCACGTTCTTTTAACTCTATTACAATACTACTTGGTAGTTTTCTTTGCAGTGTTACTTCCTTGATTAAAGGATGGGACTGAATATTTTTTTCTATATCCGCTAATTTATATTGAAAGATATTTCTATTTATAGATAATTGACCAGCACTAGTGATCTCTTCTACCGTCAAAATGTTATTTCCCCTAATTTCAACTTTTTTTAAATTTAATAAGTCCGACTGTAATAAAAAGTATACTCCCCACAAGAAAAAAACAATAATGAAGAAAAAAGCAGTCAAAAATTTTCTTATTTTTCTTTTCCTTATGTTCTTCAACCTTTGCTTCTCTCTTTTATTTTTTATATACTCCATTTTCATCCCCACCTTTATGGCTTGTACTCTTAGACGAAATTTTAAGGGCAGCTAAAAAGCTGCTGCTTAAAATAGAAACACACCCTGAGTTTCTTACTTATAAATGTATCATAGCATAAATCCGCCCATAGAAAACAAAATTTGTCTAGCCAAAATATACAAAAACTACAATTTATAGATTTCTGCTCCTACTATTTTTAAAACCTCCTCAATATGATCATAGCCTCTTTCTATATGCTTTGCATTTTCTATAATGGTAGCACCTTCTGCAGCTAATCCTGCTAAAATCAGTGCTGCCCCTCCCCGTAAGTCATTGGCGGCTACAGTAGCCCCTGTTAACTTAGGCACACCCTTTATAATAGCTACCCTACCATCTATTTTAATATTCGCTCCCATTCGAACTAACTCATAGGCATGCTTATATCTGTTTTCAAATATATTTTCAGTGATAATACTAATACCTTCGCTCATTGTCATTAATGCCATTATTTGAGATTGCATATCCGTTGGAAATCCTGGATAAGGCAAAGTTTTCGTAGACTCTATTGCATGAAGTTTTTCAGGAGCTACCAGTTTTATGCTATCTTGAGTATATAAAATCCTGCAACCAGACTCTTTTAGTTTATAAATAGTAGATTGTATATGCTCTGGTATAACATTTTTTAATATGATTTCACCTTTTGTCATAGCTGCAGCTATTAAGTAGGTTCCTGCAACAATACGATCAGGAATAATGGTATGTTCAACATCGTGAAGTTCCTTTACCCCTTCAATCTGGATCGTAGCACTTCCTGCTCCAGAAACTTTTCCCCCCATAGCATTAATAAAATTTTGCAAGTCTGTAATTTCTGGCTCCCTTGCGGCATTTCTAATGGTAGTAGTCCCTTGGGCAAAAACAGCTGCCAACATAATATTCTCAGTTGCTCCCACACTAGGAAAATCTAATTGAATTTCGCAAGCCTTTAGGCCTTTACTCTTACATATTAAAAACCCATGTTTCTCTTCAATGACTGCTCCCATCTCTCTTAAAGACTTTAAGTGAAGGTCAATAGGTCGAGGCCCAATTTCACATCCTCCAGGATAGCTCATGATAGTCTCTCCACACCTAGCCAACATAGCCCCTAAAAATACAATAGAAGACCGCATCTCCCTCACCAATTCCTCTGGAATTTTATGATTATTTAGCTTGCTGGAATCGACAATCATCGTATTGCCTTCTCGCTTTACCCCACAACCCACAGCCTTTAAAATTTTGATCATAACCTCTACATCAGATAATTTTGGAATATCATGAACTATATTTACTTTTCCATTTAATACAGTTGCAGCTAGTATCGGTAATACAGAATTTTTAGCACCACCGACCCTTAATTCACCTTCGATTTTATGTCCACCACGAATCATTAGCTTACTCACCTTAGGCCACCTCCAGAACTTAATAAGTATATTTATATAGAAATTGACGTTTTAAGAATAATTACTTGGCAGAATATACGTTATTAAACAAATATATAACCATATTATGCAAAAGTTCTAAAGGTGTTCCAATAATTTGTCTATTTAATGTTTTAAGAGTTTTATTATTTCTTGATATATTTTTTCAGCAACCAGCTTTTTAGAGGCATCTAAGCTAGCTCTTTCCATAGATTGTAGTTTTTCTTTATTATTTAAGATTTCTTCTATTTTACTTAGTAAGTAATCACTCTTCAAATCCTTTTCTTTAATAACTAAAGCAGCCCCCCTAGCCTCTAGGGCTGTAGCGTTATATTCTTGATGATTTTCCGCTGTATAAGCCTTGGGGATCAAGATAGCTGGTTTTCCTACTGCATTAATTTCTGTAATAGTAATTGCACCTGCACTACAAATGATTAAGTCACAAGCCTTCAAGGCATAAGGCATATCGTCCATATACTCAATAATACGATTATACTGTAACACCTCTTTATGTTGTGAAAGCTTTTCCATGAGTTCTTTGTAATGTCTTTTTCCTGTAACCAACAACACTTCAAACTGATTTCTAGGATGTTCTACCAGCATATCTATTACTGCTTTATTTATGCTGGCAGACCCGCCGCTTCCCCCTACGATTAATACCAAGGGTCTATTTACCTTGTATCGCAAACTTGCTTCCTCAGACGTAATCTTAAAAAATTCTTCTCTTATAGGATTTCCTGTGACAACTAACTTGTTCTTTTGTTTAAAATATTTCTGTGCCTCTTCAAAACTTATGGCAATTCTATCGACATAGTTACCTAATATCTTATTGGTAATGCCAGGAAAAACATTTTGCTCATGAATGAGGGTTTTTATTCCTAGTTTTGATGCCATATAAACAACTGGCCCGCATACAAACCCTCCAGTGCCTATCACAATATCTGGTTGAAAATCCTTGATAATTTTCCTTGCTTCCCATAGTCCCTTTAACAACATTCCTGCACTTTTTAAGTTGTGAAGAGATATCTTTCGCCTTAAGTAACTAACAGTTATAGTTTTTATCTCATAACCTGCCTTAGGAACAAGGTCGCTTTCCAGCCCTGATGACGTACCTATAAATAAAATATCGCAGGTTGGATGCTTTTCCTTTATTTTACTAGCAATAGCAATAGCAGGATAAATATGTCCCCCTGTTCCACCGCCGCTTATAATGACTTTCATGTTTTCAGCTCCTGTTCATATTTGTATATTTCGAGATGTTCAGTAAAATCCCCATACATGCCATAAATATCACTAGGGCATTTCCTCCAAAACTGATGAAGGGTAAAGGCATTCCTGTAACTGGCATAGAGGATGTTGCTACTGCAATATTAATTACCACTTGAACAATGAGCATTGTAGTAATTCCTGTTGCCATCAAACAGCTCAAAAGGTCTGGTGCATTAAGAGCGATACGAATACCACGCCAAATCAAAATCATAAAGAGCAGCATAATAGCTACACCACCTATAAAGCCCAATTCTTCTCCTATAATGGCAAAGATAAAATCATTTTGAGGCTCCGGCAGATAAAAGTGTTTTTGTACACTTCTTCCTAACCCTCTACCGAAAAGACCCCCAGATCCTAGTGCCAATAGAGATTGTACTGCCTGAAAACCACTATCACTGGGATCTGCCCAAGGGTCTATAAAGGCAGTGATTCTCTTGGCCTTATAACCAGCACCACTGATGAAAATGTACCCAATCATGGAGGCTAGTGCTGCAAACCCACTGGCGGCTAATCCAATAAAGTGAGAGAGTTTCATCCCTCCAACAAATATCATAGAAATAATTACAACCACTACCACAAAGGCTGTACTAAAGTCTGGCTGTTTATAAATCAACCCAAAAAACATTCCTGCAATAAGTAGATAAGGTATTACCCCATAAAGAAAAGTTTGCATACCTTCTTTTTTTCTTGTCACACTGGTGGATATAAAAATGATAGCAGCAAACTTTGCAATTTCGGAGGGCATGACGGTAATAGAGCCTACACCAATCCACCTTTTAGCACCATTTACTTCTTTGCCTAAAGGGGTTAATACTAGGATCAGTAAAATCACACTACCCAACAAAATGACATTAGCGTACTTCGACCATTTCCAATATTTTACTCTAGCACAAAAGTTCATAGCAAAAGTTCCTATTGCTGCCCAAATTAGTATTCTTTTCAGAAAGTAATACCCATCTCCCATCACCACCATAGCATAAGAAAAACTGGAACTAAACACCATAACAATACCGGTGGTCACCAAAAGTGCTACAGTGACAATAATCGTGAAGTCATAGGGATTTTTTTTTCCCATTTTTTAAGACCTCCTTAAATCTGCTACTATTTTTTTAAAATGCTCTCCTCTTTCTTCAAAATTCTTATACATATCCCAACTAGCACAAGCAGGAGAAAGCAGTATAGAATCCCCTTCTTTTGCTATATTATATGCACCAACTGCTGCTTTTTCTAAATCTTTTACAATCGTTACATGATGAAAAGATAAATTTTTTGCTGTATTATAAATCTTCTCTGCCGTTTCTCCATAAGCAAATACATGTTTTACTTTTTCATCAAAGGTCTGAATAAAGTCTTCAAACTCACTGGCTTTATCTAAACCTCCTGCTAATAAAATAATGGGAGGATTTACAGCCTCTATAGCCTTAATCGCTGCATCTGTATTTGTAGCCTTTGAATCATTGATAAAACGAATGCCCTTAATAGTATCTACATATTCGATACGGTGGGTTACTCCTTTAAAATCCCTTAATGTATCTTGAATCACATCAACATCTATTCCCATCAGAAAAGCCATAGCCGTAGCTGCCAATGCATTTTCCAAATTATGCAATCCAGGAATTTTTATATCTTCTATATTTATAACGCTTTGTTTTATCCCATTGTATGAAATAGTGATATGGCTATTTTCTACGAATACCCCCTCCGGCAGCTGTACCTTTCTACTAAAATACAACTTCTTGCTTGAAAGATCTTCACTAGCTTTTCTGCAGATCTCATCGTCATAATTAATAACAGCATAATCAGTAGTACGCTGATTTTTAAATATATTAAACTTAGCATGTCGATAGTTTTCCATGGTTTTATGACGATTTAGATGATCTGGTGTGAGATTTAAGATAGCAGCTACTCTTGGACGAAACTCTTCGATGCTTTCTAACTGAAAACTACTGACCTCCATTACCATAACATCTTCCTCTGTAGTCTCCAGAGCCTTGGATATAGCAGCTACCCCAATGTTTCCTACAACAAAGGTATTTTTTCTTCCTCTTTTAAATATTTCCCCTGTCAAAGCTGTGGTTGTGGTTTTTCCATTTGTACCAGTAATAGCAACAATAGGGGCTTTATTGAATCGATAGGCTAGTTCTATTTCTCCAATGATTTCTGTGTTGGTTTCTTTTAACTTGTTAATAAAGGGGATATCTAGAGGTATTCCTGGAGAAACCACTACTAAGTCTAACTTACCCAATTCCCCTAGATCTTCAGGATGTCTACCTAAAATAGCCTGAAACTTCAGTCCTTCTAACTCCTTTAAATTCTCCTGCAATATTTCTTCTGACTTTAAGTCATTGACGATGACTGTAGCTCCTAAATTTAATAATGTCTTTACTAATGGTACGCCTGTTACAGCTAATCCTATGACTAAAACCTTTTTGTTTTTTAAATTCATACTACACCTTCCTTATCTAATGTAAAGCTAAAATACCTATTAAACATAAAATGACTGTCACAATCCAAAAGACCGTAACAACCTTTGTTTCTGCCCATCCACTCAGCTCAAAATGATGATGCAAAGGACTCATTTTGAAAATTCGCTTTCCAGTGGTTTTAAAAGAAATCACCTGTAAAATCACTGATAAAGATTCTGCAAAATAGATACCTCCTACAATTGGTATAATTAAAGGAACATTCATCAATATGGCCATTGTAGCCACCGCCCCACCTAATGCCAAAGAGCCTGTATCCCCCATAAACACCTGCGCAGGATGGGTATTATATCTTAAAAATCCTAAACAAGCTCCTGTCACAGCACTTGCAAAAATCGCCAGACTGGTATAACCCCAGCTCATAGCTAATAGACTAAAAAAGCCAGTAATAATTAAAGTAACACCTGCAGCTAAACCATCTAAGCCGTCTGTTAAATTTGCACTATTTACCGTTGCTACTACCACAAACACAATAAAAGGAATGTAAAAAATCCCTAAATCTAAATATTGAGGTATAAGAATATTACCTATCTGAAGATTCCCTTCAATAAAAGGAATGATAATTTTTGTTTGTACCACTGATGTGTTGGACTGATATATAGCCAATAGTATTGCCACAAAAACTTGTAACAATAGCTTTTGATATGCCCTCAGCCCAAGGTTCCTTTTTAACACCACTTTAATAAAATCATCAATAAATCCTATAAAACCAAAAGCTATCGTAGCACTCAATGCCACTAGCAAATCTGTATTCATGATCCCTGAAGTAAGGGATGTAAGCAAAATAGATACAATAATAATCACGCCACCAATTGTAGGTGTTCCGCTTTTGGACATATGGCTTTGGGGGCCTTCTTCTCTAATGGTTTGACCTACCTTCAGCCTTTTTAAAAAGGGAATAATTAATGGTCCCAATATTAGTGTAATGAAAAAACCGATAATGATTGTATAAATCAGTTGGTTTTGTTGTAACATCTAATTAACTCCTCTCTTGTAAACGATGGACAATTTCCTCCATTGCCATTCCTCTTGAGCCCTTCACTAAAATAACATCATTGCTCTTTATTATATTATTTAATATTTCAACTGCTTCTTTATTTGTAGAGGCAACATAAACCTGGTTTTTCAATCCTTGACTCATTGCTTCTTCAGCAATCCACTTAGCCTCTTGCCCAACAGCAATCAGGACATCCGTTTTGTCAACTGTACAGGCTCCAACTGCTCTATGTCCTTTTTCTGAAAAGTCCCCCATCTCAAACATATCTCCTAAAACAGCTATCTTTCTATTCCCCTTCATATTGGCTAGTACGGATAAAGCCGCCTCCATAGAATCCGGGCTGGCATTATAAGCATCATTAATTATTTTTATATCATGATGTTGTATCACTTCCATCCTCATTTTAGAAGGAGTATAGTTCATTAAACCCTCGGCAATGGCTTCAACCTCCATTTTACTCTGAAGTCCTATCCATATAGCCGCCAATGCATTATAAACATTATGTATTCCAGGTTGCTTTATTACAAAATTATAGTCTTTTCCCTTTATTTCCATGTCAAAACTAAAACCTTCTTCTCCTAAATCTATCAAGTTTTTAGGATAAAAATCATTGGAGGTATCTAGGCCAAAAAATACTTTTTTATAGCTGGTTTTTTGTCTCTTCAGCGTCTTCAGAAGGTCATTATCTCCATTTAAAATCAAGTAATCTTCATCACTTAAGTAATTGGCAATCTCCATTTTGGCCTTCATAATATTTTCTCTGCTGCCTAGATGTTCGATATGGGCTAAGCCTATGTTGGTGATTACAGCAATGCTGGGTCTAGCAATTTCTGTTAGATTTAATATCTCTCCAAATCCAGACATCCCCATTTCTAAAACCGCCATTTGATGATGAGGAGCTAAGTTGAATAAAGTTAAAGGCAGACCAATATGATTGTTTAGATTACCTATATTTTTCAACACATTATATTTACAAGACAGTACACCGCTAACCATGTCCTTTGTAGATGTTTTACCAGTGCTTCCTGTGATAGCAATAAAAGGAATGTCAAATAAATCTCTATAATATTTACTAATTGCCTGCAAAGCCTCTAACGTATTTTGTACTTCAACGATATAAATGTCTTTTAAAGCTTCACTATCTATTTTTTTTCCTTCTTTATAAAGGACAGCAGATGCCCCATTTTTTACAGCTACTTCAATAAAATCATGTCCGTCAAACCTTTCACCTATCAGAGGAATAAAAAGACTGCTTTTTTCTATGTTCCGAGAGTCTGTGGATATTCCTTCGATATAGTCTTTTGTGCCTTTTTGTACCACTTTTCCATTGCATGCCTTGACAATATCTTCAATACACTGCTTGATCATACCAATCCATCCTCTCTAGCTACTTCTAAAGCTACTTTTTTATCATCAAATTCAAATACTTTATCACCAATAATTTGATAGGTTTCATGACCTTTTCCAGCAATAAGAAGAATATCTCCTGATGTTGCATTTTTCAAGGCAAAACGAATGGCTTCTCTTCTATCTTCTATGATATGATATTCTCCAGTAGTATTTTTTATCCCTTCCTCGATCATGTTCAAAATCTTTATTGGGTCCTCTGTCCTAGGATTATCAGAAGTAACGATGGTTAGATCACTATACTTGCCAGCAATTTCTCCCATAACTGGTCTTTTGGTTTGATCCCTATCTCCACCACAACCAAATACAGTGATAAGTTTATTTTTGGTAAAATCCTTTACTGACTTTAATACATTTTCTAAAGCATCAGGCGTATGAGCATAATCAACAATTACAGCAAATTTAGAAAATCCCTCCACAGCATCTAGTCTTCCTGCCACCCCTTTAAGGACGCTCAACCCTTCTTTTATATCTTTTCTATCAATACCCATACTATAACAAGCGGCAATAGCAGCAAGTCCGTTGTAAACAGTAAACATACCCGGAATATTTATTTCTATTTTTTCTGTATACTTTGGGGTAACTAAATCAAAAGAAACAGATGTCATGGTCATTATAATATTTTCAGCTGTAATCTCCCCTTCTCCCTTAATCCCATAGGTTAATAGAGGGGTTGGTAAAGACTTAATTTCCTCGGCAATTTTTCTACCATCTTCATCGTCTATATTCACTACATTGCATAGAGATGTTTTATAAAACAGCTTCTTTTTAGCATTTCTATAATCCTCTAAAGTTTCATGAAAATCTAAGTGTTCTGGGGTTAGATTTGTAAAAACTCCTACTTTAAATTCACATTCCTCTACCCGCTGTAATTCTAAAGAATGGGAGGAAACCTCCATCACGCAGCTATCGACCTTTACCTCCAGCATATTTCTAAACAATCTCTGCAGGTCTAAAGCCTCTGGGGTAGTTCGATCAGCATCTAGTTTTTCCTCACCAATCCAATTGGAAATCGTCCCAATTAAACCAGTTTTTTTTCTGCTTACCTCTAATATTTTTTTAATCATATAGGTTGTAGAAGTTTTTCCATTGGTTCCAGTAACACCTATTAAATCAAGGGAGCTGCTGGGGTCACCATAGAAGTGTTTTGCTACGACTGCCATAGCCTTTCTCGTATCTTTTACTCTTATAACAGTTGTTCCTTCAATATCTGCTTCTACAGCTTTTTCCACCATAACAGCAGAAGCTCCCCTTTGAATAGCATCCTTTATGTACAAATGTCCGTCTGTTTTAAAACCCTTAATGCACAAAAACAGGCTGTTTTCTTTGACCTTACGGGAATCATATTCTATCGCATCAATATTTATTTTATCATTTCCTATAATTTCTTCAACTACCATTTCTTTTAACAGTTTCTTCAGTACCATGAATATCCTCCTGCCTCATAATATTCTCTTTTATAAATTTTTGCCTTCTATCTATGTTGTATTTCCATTTACGAGACTTTTTAAAAGGCAACTTGAAATTAAAGTTTAAAATCTTTAACTTCACAGTTGCCCTTTTCATTGTTGAAGAGTATGAAAAGTATCTAGCGGGTTAAAACGCTATTTTTTAATCGGGCCTAAAATCAACACTTACTATTGTTCCAAGTTCTACTTCACTTCCAGCTTCTGGCATTTGACTATAGGCTAAACCACTTCCTGCAATTTTGAGTTTTAAATCTACTGCATTTAATATGGTATTAACCTCTCTTATAGTCTTTCCCTTGAGGTCGGGAACAATCACAGAAGAAGGAAGATGATCGTTCACCTTAGTATACAACATAATCATCGATTTTTCTGGTACCCTTGCACTTGGCTTTGGAAACATATCTACAACAATGCTATTTGGATCTACAGTCAAAAACTCAGGAGAAGTAGCATACTCCAATTTGTTATCTAACAGGATCTTTGATGCTTCTTTTATCGTCAAGCCCCTTACCTCTGGTACAATTACCTCTTCCTGAATCAGTGTTTTTGCTTCTTCTTCTGTATACTTAGGTTTAATATCTAAATACCTTAAACTCTCTTCTAATATCTCTTTTGCAATAGGTGTACCTATTACACTACCAAAGTGACTATATCCTCCAGGTTCATCTACAATAGTCAAGACTGCTAACCTAGGGTCATCGCTAGGTGCAACCGCTACGAAGGAAGATACATATACACCTTGTGCATACCTTCCATCTACAACTTTTTGAGCTGTCCCTGTCTTTCCTCCTACCCTATATCCTGGAATATAGGCACCTTTTCCTGATCCCTCTGATACAACAGATTCCATTATGCTCCTTAACTCCTGTGAAGTTTTTTGGGAAACTACCTGTCTTACCATGGTTTCTTCAAACCGATGAACAATTTTACCTTCAGAGTCAATAAGTTCTTTTACAATTCTAGGTTTCATCAACTTACCATCATTGGCAATAGCAGATACAGCATTAATTAACTGAATAGGTGTAACAGAAATACTTTGACCGAAGGTCATAGTAGCTAATTCTACAGGTCCTACATTATTTATATTATACATAATAGACCTTCTCTCTCCTGGCAAATCAATTCCTGTAACATCTGAAAAACCAAAACCATCTACGTAATGATAGAAAGTTTCAGTTCCCATTTTTTGTCCCAACTCCACAAAAATAGGGTTGCAGGAGTTCTGTACAGCCTGTGTCAAGGTCTGATGCCCATGAGGATTATAGTATCTCCAACATCTGATGGTTTGCCCTGCTACTTTTATTGTTCCACTAGAGTAAAATTCACTGGTAGGGGTGGCTACAGCCTCTTCAATAGCTGCTGCTGTAGTAATCAGCTTAAAAGTAGAACCAGGCTCATAGGTATCGTTGATCACTGGATTTCTCCACATACTAAACCAGGCCTCTAGCTTCTCTTCATTATTCATTCCCTCTAATTGTTGTTTTAAAGCATCATCTAAAGGGACTCTAGGTTCATTTGGATCATAATCTGGCTTAGCAGCCATAGCCAAAATGTCTCCTGTTTTTATATCCATGACAATGGCTATTACCCTCTTTGCTTTATTTACCTGTAGAGCATTTTCAACAGCTTTTTCTGCAAAATGTTGTATCACTTCATCAATGGTCAACACGATGCTCAGACCGTCCTCTGGAGGATAGTATCTCTCTATACTAAAGGCCAGCTGTCTTCCTGCCCCATCAGTATTTTTAATCCATCTTCCCGGTAGTCCGCTTAAATATTTTTCATATTCCAGTTCTATTCCCGCCATCCCTGCATTATCATCAGTAGTATGTCCTAGAATATAAGCTGCAAAATTTCCATAAGGATAATACCGTTTGTTGTCTTCTGCAATCCAAACTCCTTGTATTCTCTTTGAACGTATTTCATCTGCCAAGTCATCCTTAATCCATCGTGCAATCCTCACAAGCCCCTGCGTAGTATTACTTAGCTTTTTTACAGTATCCTCTACCTCTAAGTCTAAAATACTTGCTAGCATTTCTCCTGCTGCTTCAGGATTTTGAATTTCTCTAGGTCTTGCCCAGACTGTATTGGTACTGGCACTAATAGCTAATTCTTTACCATTACGATCATAAATGGTTCCCCGCTTTGCGGGAATTGGAATATCTCTTGTTTGCTGTGCATTTGCTAATTCTTTATACCTTTCTCCCTGTACAATTTGTATCCATCCTAGCCTTATAATCAGACCAAACATAGCAAAACATACAGTAGTGAAAATAAATATAAGTCGTTTCTTACTAGAAATACTAGGCTGCGACACTATATCTTTCCCCCTTTAAATTCTAAAAAAACCAAGGAATCTGTTCAATGTTTCACCAAATATATTATTAGAACTGTTCTTAAAATCAAGCTGTTCCTGATTACTTTGGAGCTGATGGGAAAGCTTAGCAATCTCGGTAGGGTCAACATGAATATATAAAACCTGTTCTGGCAAAGGATATTGCATACTCAGCCTTTCAATTGCTTCTTTTTCAATCCATCGAGACTTTGATACCCTTTCCACTTCAATCCTCAAATGCTCCTTTTGTGTTTCTAACTGCTCCAACTGTTTATTTAGATGATTCACTCTATGTCTTACCTCTGTAACAGCAGCAAATCTCGTCAGCAACATTAAACTTAAAGATAGCACGGTAATAACTCCGATGCCCAATACTATTTTCTCAAATCTGTAACTCCTCTTTACCTTTTTCTTTTTTACCTTTTTTTCCTCATACTGTTGATGGTTTTCAATAGCATTATTATAGTTTTTTCTTGCTACTATCAAATTTATTCAACCCCCTTTCCCTTTAGAACAAATGGATTCTTACACTTTTTCAGCCACCCTTAATTTAGCACTTCTGGATCTAGGGTTAACTTCCAGCTCTTCCTTGGTTGGTACAATCGGCTTGCGGGTAACAATATGTATTTGTTTCTTTTGATTACACTGACATATTGGAAACTTTGGCGGACATACACAAGGATCACTTAATTCTTTAAAGGTATTTTTCACAATCCTGTCTTCTAGGGAGTGAAAGGTAATGATACATATTCGTCCCCCCACCCTGAGATAGTTGTTAGCTGTCTTTATTGTTTCTTCAATGATCTCTAGTTCTTCATTTACTTCTATTCTAATAGCTTGAAAAGTTCTCTTAGCAGGGTGAGATCCTTCTCTTCTTGCTCCTGCAGGTATAGCTTTTTTTATAATTTCCACCAGCTCATAAGTAGTATCAATCTCTTTTATTTTTCTATGTTCTACAACAAATTCAGCAATTCTTTTTGCCCACTTTTCTTCTCCATATTGCCAAATAATTTTTGTTAAATCTTCTTGGCTGTATTTATTTACCACTTCCCTAGCCGTCAAGGGGTTTCTAACATCCATTCTCATATCTAACTCAGCGTTATGCATATAAGAAAATCCTCGTTCGGCTTCATCCAGTTGATGAGAAGACACACCCAGATCAAGTAAGATTCCATCAATTTTATCCACCTCTAGTTCCTTTAAAACAAGGTCTAGATTTCTAAAATTATTATGTGCGAGTTTTACTTGACATTCACTGCTTTTTAGTCTCTCACCAGCAGCATGGAGAGCATTGGTATCTTGATCAATGCCTATTAGTAATCCTTCTTTACTTAATTTTTTTACTATTTCTTTTGAATGTCCAGCTCCGCCTAATGTGCCATCTACATAAATACCATGACTTTTTATATTTAGGTTATCTATACATTCTTTTAACAATACTGATACATGTTGGAAGTCCATTTCATCACCTTCATATTTAGATTCCTAGTTCCTGCATTTTTACAGCAATTTCGTCATAACTTAGGTTAGCATCATCATTATATTGCTGCCATTGTTGAATACTCCAAATCTCCACACGGGTGGCAACACCAATAATAACGGCCTCTTTCTCCAGTAGTGCATGTTGTCTTAAGTTATTGGGTACTCTTATTCTACCCTGATGATCCAATTCACATTCTGCTGCCCCCGCGAAGAAAAATCTCACAAAAGCTCTAGCATCTTTATTGGTCATAGGCAGCTTTTTTAATTTATCTTCAACGACCTTCCATTCTTCAAGAGGATAAAGAAATAAACAGTTATCTAATCCCTTTGTAATAATAAAGTGTTCTCCTAATTCTTCTCTAAATCTTGAAGGAATACTTAATCTACCTTTTGAATCTATGGAATGATTATATTCACCAATAAACATTTTCTCTTACCACCTTAGGGACAATTTCCCACTTTGTGCCACTCTGCACCACTTTGTATACTATTTCTATAGGATTTTATAAAATCCTTCTAAATATGTTAAATTTATTTTTTATGAGTCCAAAGTTTTATAGAGCTTTTTTGACAAAAAAATAAAAACTGCTATCATATGACAGCAGTTTTTATTTTTCACTAGTTTATCTTTATATATTTTTGACTTTTTCATATAAGAAAATAAATTCATCAAGCTCTTTGCTTAGTTTTAAAGTTTTTTCTATTGCTTCTGGTTCTTCAATTACTTGAAAACCTTTTAGGATCTCCTGAAAATCTTTGACCTCTTCTCTTATCATCTCTTTCACCTCAAATACTTCTTTTGTAATTTTTTTGTCTTTTTTTTTATTCTTTTATATTAATTTAAATGAAAATAGTATAATTTGTCAAAGTATCACACAGGCATTTTTTTACATTTTATCAAATATTTCCTGGATTTTTCTTTAAAATCCTTCCTATTTTATTAATGTTCCATATTTTTATCAATATATTGTTATTTATCCTAAAATAATAATTATTCAGCACAATATATTGTAGATTGTCTTTATATTACAGATTGTCTTTTCCTACAAAAACACTCTATTTCTCCTTCTTTTCAAGATTCCCATGACAATCAAAGCCCCTACAATCGTAACAATACTAATCACCTGTGCAGTTCTCAAAGGGCCAATCATTAGGCTATCAATCCGAAGCCCTTCGATGAAAAACCTTCCAATAGAATAAAGTATTAAATAAAGCAAAAATATTTGTCCATCCATCTTTTTTCTCCTAGTATAGTATAATAAGAAGAAAAATACACCAAAATTCCATAAGGATTCATATAAAAATGTAGGATGTACCATAACACCGTCTATTTCAATAGCCCATGGTAGATTTGTAGGTGTACCATAAGCTTCTTGGTTAAAATAGTTGCCCCATCTTCCTATGGCTTGACCTAATATAATACTAGGAGCACAAACATCTGCCATCTGCCAAAATCTAAGGCCTTTATATCTGCAGAACAGATAACCTGCTAATACACCAGCAATAATAGCTCCATGAATAGCCAGTCCCCCTTCACGTATCCGAATAATATGCATGAGGTTTTGTCCATAGTAGTCCCACTTAAAAATAACATAGTACAATCTAGCCCCTATTATTGCCACAGGTATTGCAATAAGGCACAGATCTAAAACAACATCTTCATATAAACCTTCTCTCTTTGCCCTGATAATAGCAACAAAAATACCTAAAAAAATTCCAACGGAGATAATAATACCATACCAGGCTACTGGCACGCCAAATACTCTAAAGGCGATTGGATTCATTGTTAATCATCCTTTACTTTAAATTTTTATCAATATGGTAGTCTGCAATAAATTATAGTGAACTTTTACAGAAATGTCAAATTTATAGATTTTTTAGCAAAATTCTACGAGATAACTCTTTTACAATGGCATCATTGAATTTCCAGGGGTTTACCCTATGGATCTTTACTCCGTAAGGTGGCTCTAATCCCTCAAGCACTTTTTCTACCGTTAAATAATTATGCATTTGATATGCTTCTGTTGTCGTAGAAAGTAAAATAATTTCTCCTACACCATATACCATTAATCCCTCTATTGCATCAACAATACTTTTTTTATGCAAAAAAGTCAATTCAATCTTATTGTTATTATATCCCTCTTTAATCAAATAATCCTTTACCCTTTCTCTAAAAAGCACATCTTGTTTTATGTGGGGAAGACTTTCTTCCATTTCGCTCCCTATTAAAACAATACCCGTATTTTGTCTATGTACATTTGTAGTAAAATCATTAATTTGCTTTACAAAGGACTTAGCAATGGCCTCGCTATTCCATAAAGCTTCAATCATTTGAGGCTCTACCCTATACTGTTGAAGATTCAACTGTTTTACTTGATTTGTTATAGCTGTAAAATCTTTACATTCTGTTAATAAAACAGGACTTATAATAATATATTGATTTCCCTCTTCCAATGCCTGGTTGATGCTTTCTATGAGATATGGTGTATTAGCAGAATATCCAGCATACACATTATAGTCTCCTCCTAATTCTTCTTTAAGTTGATAAATCAATCTTTCATTGTTATAATGAACACTAGCCGCCACATCTACTTTCTCGTAACTTAATTTTTCTTTAAATAATGCAAAAGGCAAAATTGGTGTTTTCCACCAACTATGTTTTTGCATAAAATTTTTTGTTGCCAAAGGTATATTATAGGTTGTAGGTTCCCCTTGAAAAACTAAGATAACAGCAGTTTTCGTATTGGAGACATAATTTGTAACTATATAGCCTTCCTTAGGAGAATATTGAAAGTATAGTAATAAAATAATCACGATTAAATAACTAAAAATTATTCCTTTTAAAAGACTTTTACAATTGGTTTTATCCTTGTACACATTATTTTTATTCTTGATAAAATATATTCCCAGTGAAACAAAACAAATACTGAGGAGTATTCTTTCCACCATACCCTTTGTAATTAATGCAAAAGTGAAAATAAATGTTAATAAAAAAGATTTTATCAAAATATTCATTTTATTTTTCCCCTTTAGATCTATTCCTCTAATCCTTTATTTTTAATACATATGATGCTTTTCCCAATAAAATGAATAAAGATGGAGTCAATCTCCACCTTCATTCATTTTATGCTCCTGGTACAATTCTTCTAAACATTTCTTCTATTTCTCGACCAAAACCACTTAATGGTCTACCTTCTCCAGCTTCTCTGGAGATTTCTTGAATTCTTCTAAACATGTTAGGATCTGCTGTTACAGCTACCCTTTCTACACTTCTGTCAGCTTCTCTAGCTGTTTCTTCAATTCTTCTTTCAATTCCTCTGTTTATTTCTCCATCAGTATCCTCAGTCAATGTAACACCTACTAAAGCTGTATTTTCAAAAATCACTACTGTAGCACTACGTACTTCTTCCATTCTAGCAACTTCGTTTACAATCCTGTCAGCCCTAGTCATTAGATCCTGTTCCATTTCCGCCGGCTGCATATTTCTAGGGGCAGTTCTGGCATCTTCAGGAGTTCTAGCATCCCTGACTGTACCATCATCAGCCTGCTCTCCTGGCACTCTTTGTCCAGGTCCTGGTACACCACCACCTGGAGTTGGTGCAATACCTTCTTCACCAGGTACTGCTGGTGCCCCTGGAGTTCCTGTTCCTGGACCTGGTACACCTTCCTGCGGCGTTGTTTGTTCTTCTGGCATAGGTCTTCTAGCAGGCCTACAACCAGTAAACGCCATTGCTGCAATAACAATGATACAAATAATTAATAATAATTTTTTCTTTTTCAAATTATCACCTCCTATCATATATTTTCTCACCAGTTAAGTTTTTTATTAAACTACTTTTTTCATCTATTCACATACTTTAACAATATTTTTTTTACAAAAATCTACATTATAAACTAAGATCCTTCAGCTCCTTTAGGATGAAAAAAACTCCATCAACAAAAAAGATCCTATATTCTAGACTAGAATATAGGATCTTTTTTGTAATATAAACATTTATGAGACTCCACTTTTATAAGTGACGTTTAAATCAAAGGAAGTAAACCTGACTTCCTCATCTTCAACTTTAGTTAGACCAGTTCACTTTTTATTCAAGGATTAACTCTACCATTTCTCCATTTTTAACACCAGCAGCATTTCCTTCATCAACATCAACATGCATTTCTAATGCAAATGTTTGATGTGCTCTTACTAATACATTTTCAAAAACTACTGCTCTTTCTCCACTGGTTTTTACCTTTACTCTTTGCTTGTCCACTACACCAAACTTTGCTGCATCATCAGTATGCATATGTATATGTCTAGCAGCAGCAATTACACCCTCTTTCAAATCTACTTCTCCCTGAGGGCCTACAATTTTAACTCCAGGACTTCCTGCAACATCTCCAGAATCTCTTACTGGTGGTGTGATTCCTAAAGAAAATCCATCTGCTAAAGATACTTCAATTTGTGTGCTTGGTCTAGCTGGACCTAAAACTCGCACACCTTTTATAGTACCTTTAGATCCTACTAAATCCACCTTCTCAGCAGCAGCATATTGTCCTGGTTGAGACAGATCTTTAAATTTATTTAGTTCATAACCTTTTCCAAATAATGTTTCAATATCTTCTTGACTTAAATGAAGGTGGCGATTTGATAAAGCAATTGGTAACATTTTTTCACTCATTGATAACTCCTCCTCACAAAGTTTGTTAATTTTTTGATTATTTTCCTATTCAATCATATTATACGATTTTTATAAAAAAAAATCAATTTTTTTCAATATGTTATAGATTTTGAAACAATTTATCTATACTCTTCCAATCCTCTTCCACTTTATTTTTGTTTCTAAAGTATCCAAGCAATGTTACCAAAGTTAAAAACAGCAAAATACTAGCCACAATCATATAGTATTTCGTATAAGGTATGTACACCGCAGTAATAGCAAGATATACACTCAGTAAAAGATAACCCTTGGTTTTTGTATTGCAAAAAGCTGCTGATTTATATTTTTCCCAATTTTTCTTTGTCTTGCTAATCTTATTTTCAATCACTTCATCAATTTCCTCTTCAGAAGGAAACATTTCACTTGCCTCTATTATATCTAGGAATTTATCCTTGTTTATTAAAAGCATTTTATATTTTTCACTTAGCTGATCTAAAAAACTATAACAGTCTTGCGTAAAGTCGGAAGTAGTAATAAAAATACCACTTTTTATATTTTTATTTATTAGCTGACATAGAAACTCTCTTAAGTCTTTTAAGTCTACATCAAAATTATTTTTATACATACAACATAAAATCATTACTTTTTTATCCTGATACAAAGCCTCCAATAATATAGAATTATGGTTATGTTCTAAACATTGGATTTCTCCAAATCCTCTTTTTTGAAATATTTCTACCGTATACTCCTTCATCTCTTCTACAGTTTTATTCAATATTTCTTTATAAGTTTTTTCACAGGCTATCACTTTTCTTTTTTCCTTCTTAAGATAAGCTAGTTTTTCTTTACGAAGATTTATAGAAAAAATATGATAAATTGTTAAGAAAAAAATAGCTATTATTGTTGCAGTATGAATATAGTTAGTTCTATAATAGGCCACAACAAATATAGCAAAAAAGATAAAGATTCTTACCAATAAATAATCTATAACCTTTGCTAGACTACCTCTTTTATCCTCCTTGCTGCTATTATAGAAAGCTTTAAAGCGTCTACTATTGGACCTGTTTTCTTTGTACTTCAAATACTTTTCCTTCATATCTTCTAGTACTGTTTCAATTACCTTCATCTTAAACCCTCCTTTTTTAAAAGGATTACCAAAAAAAACCATAATATACAAGGTATATATATCGCAAAAACCTTCTTAACAAAAGAGTAAGAAGGTTTTTTTATCTTTTTTATTCCCTAGGCCATTGCTCTTTCTAGTTTGTCAAGATGTTGCAACGGAAAATGTTTTAACAATTCTTTAAACTCTTCTACTGTTAATCCTTGTGTCGTCGTATAGATTGTAATTTTCTCGTCTATATCAGCTTGAATAAAACGTTGTTTTACTTCTTGGAAGCCTGTCCCTGCATTCATTATTAAAAATCCTCCCTACTATAAGATTTAACTATAGTATGAGAAATACTTTATGTAACTATACAAGTTTTTTATATTATTCATAGACCTCTCTTTTTAATGTAGCAATAAAGGGGAGGTTTCTATATTTTTCTGCATAATCAATACCGTATCCTACGATAAACTCATCTGGAATTTCAAAACCAATATAGTCAATCTCTAAATCACATTTTCTTCTTAATGGTTTATCCAACAAAGTACAGATTTTAAGACTAGCAACCTTTCTGGACTTTAAGTTTTCTGTCAAATACTTTAAAGTTAATCCCGTATCTATAATATCCTCAATAATCAATACATGTTTATCTTCAATTTCTAAATCTAAATCCTTTAAGATCCTTACCACGCCAGAGCTTTCGGTAGAAAAACCGTAACTAGATACTGCCATAAAATCAATGGCTACAGGAAGATTAATTTCTCTTACTAAGTCCCCCAAAAATATATTTGCTCCCTTTAATACACCAATAACAACAACTTCCTTGTTATTATATTCTTCAGTAATTTTTTTACCCAATTCCTTTACTTTGTCATGAATAACTTCTTTTGTAAATAAAACCTCTTGAATATCCTTTTCCATCATAATTTTTTCAACTCCTTAAAATCTGCTACTTTTTAAATTCTACATATTTTAGTTCTTTCTCTAGATATCTTGCAATGATATAAATAACATCAGATAAACGATTTATATACTTGATTAAAAGAGGATCAACTGCTGCTTGCGTACTTAGTGTTAGAATTCTCCTTTCAGCCCTTCTACACACAGTACGAGCCATGTGCAAGCTGGCAGAGGCTTTACCCGTCCCAGGGATAATAAAGGCATTTATATTCTCTATTTTTGCTGAGTAGTCATCTATTATGCTTTCCAAAAAACTTATATGATGATCTTGAATTTTCTGTGGAAACTTACTATCATTTGATGTAGCCAGTTGCCCTGCTACATCAAATAGTTCTCTTTGAACTCTATATATAATTTCAATAATTTTTTCATCTTCTATGTAATTTCTTGCAAAACCTAACACAGTACTTAGTTCATCAATCGTACCATAGCTTTCTACCCTTATATCATCTTTTTTAACCCTTTTTCCATCATATAAACTGGTCTCTCCATGATCGCCAGTTTTAGTATACACTTTCATGCTTTTTTCCCTCCTTTCTAAGTCTGATTTTATAATTTCGACATGATACATCTTTTTCCTTTGTAATTTTTTAGTAGAATTTATAATTTATTATTTCTATGGATAAGCTACTTATATTTTGTATATATTTTATAAATATGATACTCTTATAGATAGCCAATTTACACCCCAAAATATGCCCTCCTGTGGTAACAATAAACTTAAATTTTAAGAACAACTTATAATAGAGGTGGATATAACGATGAATTATGAAAAAATTATAAAAGCCTTTGAGCTTAAGAAAAAAAATCAGCCTTCTAGTCTACTAAAATCAGCGGTTCTGGTACCTATCATCTCTGTCAAGGATGAACTTCATGTCTTATTTGAGGTTCGTTCTCATCAATTAAAGAGTCAACCTGGAGAAATTTGTTTTCCAGGAGGAAAAGTAGAAAATAATGAGACCCTACAAGAGTCTGCCTTACGAGAAACTGTTGAAGAACTAAATATTTCTATAAATAACATACAAGTAGTAGGAAAGCTTGATCCTGTTATTACACTATTTGATATGATTATTTATCCTTATTGTGGAATTATACACGATATAAATTTAGAAGATATTTCCTACAACACAAAAGAAGTGGCATCTATTTTTACAGTACCTCTAAAGGAGCTATTACAACAAAAACCATTGGTTCATAAAGTAAAAATGAACACTTCACCAGACGAAAACTTTCCTTTTCATCTAGTACAACAAGGTACAAAGTATCATTGGAGAGTTAGCGATTACTATGTATATTTTTACCAATACCAACACTATGTGATTTGGGGAATTACTGCAAAAATACTCTACCATTTTTTAGAAATAATTAGAGCATAAATACACCAGCACCTGTTACTCTCCTGCAACAGGTGCTGGTGCTGTATTTGTTTTGAAGAAAGTTTGCAACTCCTGGGATTTTGTGTTGGTAATAAAGAAGTAATATCCTTCTATATAGATGTATTCATTGTTCATCAAACCGAAAATATCTTCATTGTCGCCAAAGTAAAAGTTAATAGGTCCTACCACTTGCCCTTGTTTGTTGCTAGCATAATCCTCCTCTACTTTGTATGTAAACAAATTTTCAACAAAGCTTGCTATTTTTTCTTCTTCCCTCAACATTCCTATTGTATGATTTTCCACATCCTTCAGTTCTATCGCTACTGACTCTAATAGTCTTTCCTTTAGTTGTTGGCTTTCTGTAAAATGATTTGCTTCTATTGCTCTATAATAAATATCTTCATCATTATCTATTAAATCCCCATAAGCATCTGGATCCTTCGGCTGATGGGTTGAACAGCCAATTAGAGAAAGTATCATCATTATAAGTATCAGCATCCTGTATTTCTTCATCTTCTTCTATCTCCCCTTCCCCATCATTTCTTTTATTATATCATAGATTTATATGATTATGCATAAGAATGATAACCGATTAAGACCGTATTTACACCAATATAGGTGAATAATATGGCTAAAAAACCCACGATTGCAAACCAAGCTGCTTTTTTGTTTTTCCATCCCTTAGATAATCTAACATGAAGATAGATAGCATAAATAACCCAGGTGATAAAGGACCAAGTTTCCTTTGGATCCCATTGCCAATATCTACCCCATGCTTTTTCCGCCCATATAGCACCACTGATGATGACTACTGTCAACATAACAAAACCCAGTGCAATCGCTCGATAACTTACCTTATCCAACATTTCAAAAGATGGCATATATTTTTCAATGAAAGGATCTTCTTTTAATCTATCACGTATTAGATACATGATAGATACCCCACAGCCAATAGCAAAAGCCCCATAGCTAAAAATAGCTGTACTAACATGGATGGTTATCCAGTTGCTTTGTAATGCCGGCATCAAAGGTCTAATCTCTCTAGATTGTAATGCTGCATAAAAAGCTACTAGTACAATCAATGGCGTAACAAAAGTGCCTAATGCTTTAAATTTATACTTCCATTCAAACCCTACAAAACTCACAGCAATTCCCCATGCAAAGGTTGTAGCAAATTCATATTGATTAGACAAAGGCAGTCTACTGGCTTCTATACTTCTAGAAGTCAAAGCAATTGTATGAAAAATCACACCTGCCTTCACCAATAAACTTCCATAATTAGAAAATTTTTCGCTGCGAAACATAAAAAAAATAAAATAGGCGAACACAGCTAAACTGTACAATACTAGTGTAGTAATAAAGCTATAATCTTCACTCAACATAGAATTCTCCTCCTTAGTATATGATTAGAACCAAGTAATTTCATTTCTTAATTAATTACTTTTTTGATTTTTCTAAGTATACGGTCAATATTTTTTAATTCTTATCAAAATTTCTCTATACACTGATATTCTTACCAAAAATCTGAAGCTCTTTTTCCCCCTGGATTACAATCAATTCCTTGGGTTTTCTGTAGAAGCATAAAATTAGCCCAAGCATGATCAATAGAGAACCTATGGCTGCCCCTATCTTACCCTTCATCCTGTTCACTTGAAGGTAGGTATACATTTGAGGCTCTTCGAATACAAAGGTAACATCCTGCCAATGAATGGGCTCTCCTATAGCGGCTACATTCATAGCAACCCTTTGTCCCATAAAGAAAAGGGAGTAGAGTACCTTAGGATTATTCGGCTGATTTGAGACACTTAGTATACCATTTTCTGTGGATCGAAAATCAGGATAAAATTTTCGAAACTCAATTGCCAACATGCCTCCTTCATCTGCTATACCCGTTGTTTCGTAAAGCACATCCTCCTTAATCAATTCATCTTCTCTATATATTTTTATATTGGTGGCCCACCCAGTTGCTGATTGGTAAAAAGCATATCCATCATGCCTCATAGGACGATTTACATAAATATCTGATGATTTAAGTGGATTTCCCTCGGGGTTTTTCAAGTCTACATGGGAGATATATTGCCTTACTGAACCATCTTCCCTATAATCTATATTAAAGTCGTGGATAGCTACATAGTAGTTTGTTCCTTGTACCGCCTTGGTTTCTCCAGGTACACCATAAACATAGCTGGTAAAATAAGTAAATTGACCATAAGCATAAAATACGATGGTGAGCAACACACCCAAATGAATAAACCATGAACCTAAATGTCCTATTTGGCTTTTCTTACTATAGTATATTGTTTTATTATTGTCTTTTTTTACTGGCTTAAACCTACTAAATCCATAGCTTTTAAAAATTTCCTTAAATATTTTCTTCTCATCGATTTCATTTTGTATTTCATTTGAAGCTATCCTATCCATTGTCTTGGGATTGGGGATTGCCTTAGCTTTTTGTATGATACTGCTAAATCTAGAAACACTACATAAAAGTAGATTTAAACACAAAGCACCGAATAATATAATAAAATACGGTGAATGGTATAAGTCGTCTATCTTAAACATTAAAATTCCCTTTGCAATTGTTTGAGAATAGTTATGCTCATAAAAACCCACGTCTCTGCCCTGGGGTACTAGAGAGCCTAGTACAGAAAAAACCCCTAAAATCCCTAGTAATACTAAACCAAACTTCATAGATCTTAAAAGATCTATGGTTCCTCTAGCTTTTTTTTCTCTTTTCATCTCATCACGTCCTCATAATTTTATGAAATTAACCATCTATACTAATATAAAACTACCACTATCTAAAAAAGGATTTTGATAGTGGTAGATAATGATGACTTGTTATCTACTGCTGTTCAGCTAAAATATCTAAAGCCTCTTGGGCAAATTCTTTAGCCTGTTCTAAAGCTTCTCTAGCCTTTGATGCATGATGGAAACCGGTAGAGTTTTCCACCATCACAAAATCCCAACGATACTGTGCTTTTCTATGTAAGTCCCAAAGTTGTTGCACAGTCTCCTCATCTAAATCCCGCTCTTCCAATGCTGCTGCAAAATCCTCTATAAGCTTTACAATCATATCGCTGACTTCCACCTGCATGGCATCTATTTCTTTTTGTATCTCTTCTGTTTCAGCTATAATAGCTTCTCCATCTGCATGACATCTTCCACAGGATTCTTCAACGGTTTTTAGCGGACTTTTTGCCCAGTGAGATTTATAGGTTTCTCCTTCTTCTTCTACAGTTGGCATGTGGCAATCTGCACAACTGATCCCTAGCCTGTCATGAACACTACCTGTATACATTTCAAACTCTGGATGTTGTACCTTAATAAGAGGTGTCCCTGTTCTTGGATGTTTCCAGTCATAAAAGCCTCTTTCATCAAAATAAGCTTCAATCTCCTCTACCCCCAAACCATTGTCCCAAGGTAAAACTACTTCTCTGGTTTCTGGATCAAAGTAATATTCCACATGACATTGTGCACAAGCCATCGTTCCTGCTGGCGGTTCCTGTTCCAACTTTGTTAAACCCACTGCAAGATGTGGAGCAGTCACTTGTATATTTTCTCCTGGCTCATTTCTATGACAGCTATAGCAACTAATAGCGTTGTCTACTCCCTGCACTGTTTCATGGAAATCCATTGTAAATAAATCTTGTCCATGCTCTACAAATAATTTTTCATATTCACCTGTTTTACAAGCTAAACAAGAAGCTCCTGGTTTAGGTCTAGCAGTATTAATTACATCCTCTAAAGCATAATAGTGCCCCCTAGCTACAAAATATTCTTTTGAAAATCCTATGCCATCATAAAGTATCTTTATATTAGGATACTTTTCTAAATAATCCACAGGATGTAGTCCTCCTAAAGTACTATCCTCTACTGTATTATCTCCCATTCTAGAGGTTCTTAAAAAAGATTCATAAATCATAGGGTATTCTTCTTGCCAGTGAGCCGCCTCTATAATCATATCTTCTGGAGCCGGTACTTCCCCCAATGGTACTTGAGGATCACGAGGTTCTTCAGTAGGAGCTTCACCTGGCGGTTCTTCCTCCTGCTGCCTTGCACAACCTATGTTGCTAACTACCATCGTCAACACCATTACACAAATCAACAGTATGTTGATATATCTCTTCATTCTCTTTTCTCCCTTCCTATAATCTTCAACTTATAGCTTATTATTTGTCAAATGAGGAAATTCTATAATAACTTTTGCAAATTTTTTAATTTAATTGCATCCCAATCCAATTATTCATAAAATTTCTACCAAAGTTTTAACTATCGCCTAGAAGGATTCTTACTACTATTTTATTGAAATTCTATATCTTGCGATTTGTGCCTTCTTTGCTTTAAGAAGAGTGTATCGAGATGTAAAGCAATATCAATGGTTTTTTTATAAATATTTGTGATAAATAAGTCATATATATTAACATTACTTATTTAGTAAATAAAGGAGGACAATAAATGGTAATGCTCCCACTTCAACCCCACAACCCTACTACCGAGGAACGCTATGCAATGGTACGCTTTGCATTGGAAATGGAAAACCGTCCTGAAGATTTTGGAAATGTTATTTCTCTACTGAATCCTCCCCCCGATATCACTACTATTCGTCCCCCTGGTTCTTGCAAACCCATAAAAGTAGCTGTTTTGGGAGGAGGTGCCGCAGGTTTATCGGCAGCTTTTGAACTTAGAAAACTCGGAGTACATACCACCATATTTGAGGCACAAGAAGATCGAATCGGTGGTAGAATCTATACTTATTATTTTGACAAAGAAAAACAGTTTTATGGCGAGCTTGGAGCTATGCGCTTCCCTGCTAGTCACAATGTCATGTGGCATTATATGAATCTTTTTAAGCTAGATAGTCGTCCCTTTATACAAACCAATGAAAATGCCTTTATTTATGTAAGAGGTGTACGGGTTAGAAATGATCCTGACGGCAGAGGTGTACAAAGATGTATCTATCCAAAGTTTGATATGACACAGCAAGAAAGACAGCTATCATGGCAGCAGCTAGAGGGCATCGCCTTTGAAGAACCTTTGCTAGCCATTCCTCCAGAAATCAGAAAAGAAATTTTGCAAATAAAGCCTTTTTATAGTCCACAAATAAACATTGCAGATTTTTTTAATATTCGCCAAAGCATGGAAAAGGCTGGGTTAAGTGATGGTGCTATAGCAATGCTAAGCAATGTCAACCCATCTACTGGTGGATTTCTTTATAAAAGTTTTTTTGAGATATTGATGGAAATCTACGGGGTTAACTTTTCCTTTATGTATGAAATTCCTGGCGGTATGGCAAAGTTTTCTGAAGCCTTTCAATCTTCTCTCCTTGAGGACTGTCCTGAGGATCACTATTCTAATATTTCTCCTGATGACCTAGGAAGAGTTGATTTTAAGCTTGGACACAAAATTATGGCCCTTAGTCAATGTAAACCAGATGGATCTGTAACTGTTCAATATCAAGTAAAGAATAGCCCCTCTATCCAACAGGAGGATTTTGATTTTGTTATTTGCACCCTTCCCTTCTCTAGTTTAAGACAAGTGAAATTAGAACCTTTGTTTAGCAGTAACAAAATGCAAGCCATTAGAATCTTAAGCTATATAGATGCTCAAAAAACTGCTTGTTTCTTAAAAAATCGTTTCTGGGAAATGGAACCTAAACAAATCATCGGTGGTAGTTCCTCAACAGATTTACCTATCAACAGTATTTGGTATCCCTCTAATGACGCTCATAGGCTGCAGGAAGAATTTAGAAATACTTCTAAGAAAAGTTATCATGATGACTATTGTTATCAATGGGGTACTTCCTCTGATTCCTCTAAAATCCCTGGGGTCTTACTAGCTTCTTATAACTGGGGCCAAGATGCTGAAAGATTAGGAAGTATTCCTGAGCCCTTCCGAATTTATTATATAAAAAGACAGGTAGAAGAGGTACATGGTCTGTATCCCGGAAGTCTAGATCCTTTATTAATCGATCATAAAACTGTGCATTGGAACACAGAGCCTTGGTTCTGGGGAGCTTACTCCTTCTATTCTCCTAGCGAGCATAGACTGTTTTCCCAAGTAGCTATAACACCAGAATATAACAATAGAGTCTTTTTTGCTGGTGAGCATGTTTCTGTCTCCAGAGCATGGATTCAAGGTTCATTGCAGACTGGTATGATGGCAGCTAATGCAGTAGCAAAATGTTGTAATGAGATTCTTTAAGAAACACCCTTCAAGTTGACAGTTTACAAGGGTTAGTGCTATACTAAGATCAAGTAATTTCCTCAAGTGGGATTTTGGAAGTTTTCATGCCAAACTCTTAGATTCAAGACTTTTTGATACAAGTGAAAGAATCTAACTTAGTAAATATTTCATCATTACGTAAATTTGAGATATACCCTCTAGAGGATGAAAAAGGATTTTTTTTGCACCTCCCATTAAAGTTGGGTGGTGCTTTTGATTTAACTAATGAAGAGGAAACTATAAAGGAGGAAAATTTAAGTGACTATAGATTACAGTTTGTATTTGATCACAGATCGTTATTTAGTAGGAAGCAAAGATTTTTTCGATGCAGTTGCTAAGGCTTTGCAGGGTGGCGTCACACTGCTACAGGTAAGGGAAAAAAACATTAGCTCCAAAGAATTTTATGATATTGGTTTAAAACTTAAGGAAATTACTAGAGAATTTAATGTACCTCTCATTGTTAATGATCGACTGGATATTGCTTTAGCAATAGATGCTGATGGCTTACATATAGGGGAAGATGACTTACCCATTGAAGTAGCAAGAAGATTATTAGGAAAAAATAAAATTTTAGGTTGTTCTGCCTCTACTGTAGAGGAAGCACTTTATGCTGAAAAAATGGGGGCCAATTACTTAGGTACAGGGGCCGTGTTTCCTACAGATAGTAAAAAAGATGCAGGGGCTGCTATTGGCTTAACAAAACTCCAAGAGGTTGTAGAAAGTGTTGAAATTCCTGTTATAGGTATCGGTGGCGTTTCTGTTAAAAATGCAGCATCGGTAAAGTCTACCGGTGCCAGTGGTATTGCTCTTATATCTGCTATCCTCTCACAGGAAGATACCTATCAAGCTGCTAAGGAGTTAATCGCTCTATGGAAAAAGTAAATTATGCTTTCTTTGTAGACTTTGATGGTACCATTACAAAACGAGATGTATGTGAAGCTATCATCATGCAGCTGGCAGATAGTGGCTGGGAAGAAATTAATAAAAAATGGGAAACCAAAGAATTATCTACATTAGAATGTGCTAAAGAAACCTTTAAGTTATTTACAAGGAAAGATCCAGAAGCCTTTAGAGAAATTGCAGATACTATAGAGATTGAGGAAGGGTTTAAAGATTTCGTAACCTATTGTCAAGCAAAAGGCTATCCTGTGTATATTTTAAGTGACGGCTATGATTATTATATTGAATATATACTGAATAAAGAGGGTTTCACCTTGCCCTATTATGCTAACCAACTAACTTTTTCTACCTCCATCGAAGTAACTGCTCCTTATAGCTCAAAGCACTGTAATTTATGCGGCGTATGTAAAACCAATTTGATGGAGCAACTAAAAAAAAGCTCAGAGAAAAGTATTTATATCGGTGACGGTTCTTCTGACTTTTGTCCTGTAGAAAAAGCCGATTACGTATTTGCCAAAAAAAAGCTTTTAGATCATTGTTTAACTTTAGGAAGACAGGTTTATGGTTTTGACAACTTTAATGATATATTAAATCAAATGCAATATCTGGAGGAGGAACAAAAATGAAGCATTTGTTAACAATTGCTGGCTCTGATTGTAGTGGCGGAGCTGGTATCCAAGCAGATTTAAAAACCTTTTCAGCTCTAGGCACCTATGGGATGAGTGTTATTACAGCTATTACCGCTCAAAATACGCAAGGGGTAGATGCTATTGTAGAGATTGATAACACTATGGTAAAAGCACAAATTGATGCTATTTTTAAGGATATTGCTGTGCATGCAGTTAAGGTGGGTATGGTTTCTAATAGAGAAATTATTGCTCAGATCAGCAAATCTCTATTGGAATGGCTTCCTCCTTTTGTTGTAGTGGACCCTGTGATGGTTTCCACAAGCGGTCATCACCTATTAAAACCAGAGGCAAAAACTACTTTGATAGAAGATTTATTCCCTATTGCAACAATAATTACCCCTAATATTCCTGAAGCAGAGGTGATATTAGATAGAAAAATTGATGATATTGAAGATATGGAAGAAGCAGCTAAAGCCATCTATAATTTAGGACCTAAGGGTGTCTTGGTAAAGGGAGGTCATTTGCTAGGGGATGCTGTTGATGTATTTTTTGACGGCACAACAATCACAAAATTCACTTCCCCAAGAATTCATAAAACCAATACCCATGGTACTGGGTGTACCCTTTCTTCAGCGATTGCCACACATCTTGCCCTAGAATTTGATTTGTTAACTTCTATTAGAAAATCCAAGGATTATGTAACAAAGGCTATTGATTGCGGACTGGAAATCGGCAAAGGAGATGGACCTTTACATCATTTTCATCATCTATATCCTTCTATTGATACCGATTAAAAACAACATAAAAAATGGCCTCATCGCTACGTCACTTTGAGTCCATTTTTTTAGTATTCAGTTGTAATCGTTTTACTAAACACACTTAAAAGTTACCCTCTACACTAAGTCTTGAAGTTCAATCTCTACTAAAACCCATCTTAATGAGGCTGTTGTCCTGGGTCTTGAAAACTTGGTGGTGTAGGGTTAGGTGCTTCAAATCCATTGCTTCTAGGAGAAGGATTTGATAGATTAAAGTAAAGTTTAGAATCTGGCGTCACTCCAAAATCTCTGTTGGAAGCAGTATCCTGTATTCTATTTAGTGCTTCCCTAAACATAGCATTATGGGCTTCTTCCCTATTCAATAGAAAATCTATTGTTTCTCTTACATACTTGTCCTTAATTTGTCGATATAAGTACTCATAAACTACTTTAGCTCTTTGTTCTGCCGCTATATTTGATAACAAATCTGCCGCTAGATCTCCCGTTACATTGACATAATTGGCTGTCCAAGGCTCTCCAGAAGCATTGGTTAGCATAGGTGCTAGTCCACCTAACACTTGATTCTGAACAACCCCCGATGTAACTTGCTCTACCTTCAAGTCATGTCCATTTAATAAGGTAATGGTTTGTGCCACCATCTCCATATGACTTAGCTCTTCCGCTCCAATATCTAGAAATAAATCTTTGATATCAGGATCCTTTACACGAAAGCTCTGGGAAAGATATTGCATAGCAGCCTTAAGTTCTCCATTAGGTCCCCCCAATTGCTCCTGTAATAAAGCAGCATACTGAGGGTTAGGAGCTTCGATTTTTACTTCCCGCATCATTTTTTTATCATGATTAAACATACTAATCACCTCCAATAGTTAGTATGATCAAAATTTTTTATATTATTTAATGAGGAAAGAATAAAAATCTATTAATCACACACTTGAAATCTGTTCACTAATTTTCCATCAACCTCCACCTGCTCTAGAAACATAGCAAGAGGTCTCACCCATATACCTTGTTCCCCATACAAAGCCTGATATACAACAAGTTCCTCCATTGTTTCAGAATGTTTTGCTATATGTAACACCAAGTATTCTTTTCCTTTAAAGTGCCTATACTTTTTACCTATTTTGCACATTTTCCTCACTTCCTTCTAGAAGAATATGGACACCGCTAGAATATATTTTCTCCAGTGTCCCTCAAAACCCCTTTCTAATTTAAATCAACACATCTTCCTTTTGAATGACTTTTTTTCTACTTGCACAGTCTTCGCAGAGTATTTCTTTTGGTCCTCCTTGACTATCAAGCAACTTTCCACATTCACTGCACATGATACAACAACAGCTGGCAATCTCCGATGAAGTTTTTATTATAGGTTTACCTTCGTAGCTATAACCGATAACCATTTTTTCTTTATCATCCTTCAAGCCGAATCACCTCCTAAGGTATTTTTTACTATATTATATGCACTTGTAAACTTTTTTGCTGTTCTAAAAACCAATATATTTTCTAATAACTTCATTATTTAGAAAACCCAGAAAAAACGCTATCTTAAATCTTTGCAAGTCAGTGTAAGGTAGCGGATGTAACATACTTATTGCAACTTATATAGTAATCATTAGCGTTAACTTAAACCCTAATTTGTCATCCTGAGGGGAGCAAAGCGGAGTCGAAGGATCTTAGTATTAGTAAAATGACAGTTCAAGAGAATTTTGGTAATAATTATGTTAAGTTAACGCCTATGATATAGTAATATAGTTACATAATATTTTTATGGTCTCTCATATTTTCCTGAGATAATACCCATGAAGCATAAAAAGACTCTTTTTCTTAGATGAAGCGTAGTGCTTCTACTGGATCCTGTCTTGCTGCTTGATAAGCTGGATAAAGACTGGAAAGCAGTCCAACCAACACCGCTACTCCTATAGAAATCACCAAAAGATCTACTCTCCACGGTATCGTAATATTCATATTTGCAAAAAAAGGCCCTCCATAGCGGGCTATCAATGTCCCACCTAAAAATCCTATAAAACCTCCCATGATACTAATTAGGACGCCTTCCAATAAAATCATCTTGGTAATGTGGGATTTACGAAAACCTAAAGCTCGAAACACACCAATTTCTCGTGTTCGTTCCCGTACAGAAGCAGCCATGGTCAAACCTACTACCAACATTCCTACAAGAAGTACCAATAATGATATCGCTGTCCCAAAACGTACCAATCGCATCAGCATCTCATCCCGCCTTAAGGTTTCCTGACGAAGGCTGGTGATATGGGCATGAGGAAGAGTTTCATTGATCTCTGCAAGTAAGGACTCTTCAGACCCTGCTAGGTAATCAACCGCCATTTCGATTGCTGTTATTTCATCAGGACGATTTAAAAACTTCTGAGCTGCCGCAAGGTTCATGAAAATCTGCTGATCTTCTGTAGAACCACTTTCCATCAAAATTCCGTAAACTTCTAGCTCTTTACCTGAAAGAGTTAGAAGGTCTCCCTCCATCAATCCTAAAGATTTTGCTACAGCGGAACCAAGGACGATCTGTTCATCAGAAGGATTAAATCCTTCTAAATCTTGTCGGGCAAGATCAATGGCTTCAAAGTCCATTTTTTTATCATCTTCAACTGCTTGTGCCTTTTGCATCTCCTCTTCCATCTTTGGCAATTGACTTTTATCCTTCAGCCTAAGCCAAGGCTTTAATAAAAACTCTTCTTGTAAGTTGGCACCTACTACAATAACCTTCTGCTCATGATCTAAACTACCTAAACCTAAAAGTTTTGGAGCTATTACTCTAACCATATTCCTTGAAGCAAGCCCCTCAATTGCCTCTACATCACTTATCGTTAGCTGCTCTACATCATACATAATTTCTGGAAGAGTTATACCACCATAGGAAAAAGTCAATCCACCAGCTTCTGGTGTAATGACAATATTTACCCCAAACTCCGCCGCCTGACGGGTCATTTCCATTTTCATGGCATCTACCACACCATAGACAGATACTATGGTGGCAATACCAATAGCCAGCCCCAAAAGAACAAAGAGCATTTTTGCTTTTCTGCGGCGGAGGTTATTTAATGTTATATGATAAAGTTGCATTTTATCCCTCCATTAGTTTTTCTTATTAGAAACCATTTGAAGGACGCCTTCTTGATCTGACAATATCCTTCCATCCTTCACCATGATGGTGCGACCCATATAACGAGTATTATCAGGGTTATGGGTAACCATAAGAATTGTCAATCCATCTTCCCTTAATTTCTGAAAGAGTTCCATAATTTCGTCACCGGTTTTTGTATCTAGACTACCAGTAGGTTCATCTGCTAATAAAAGAGGCGGAGCGTTTACAATTGCTCTGGCAATGGCTACCCTTTCCTGTTCTCCTCCCGAAAGTTGATTAGGCAGCCGTTTCATTTTATTGGCTAATCCTACCCTTTGAAGGGCGTCTTCTGCCATTTCCCATTTTTCCTTTTTTGATCGTTTGGTGGTTGTCAAAGGAAGCATGACATTCTCATGGGCTGTCAAGTAGGGAATTAATTGAAACTGCTGAAAAACAAATCCCAGATACTCCCGTCTAAAATCAGCTCGCCTCTCCTGTGATAGCTTATAAATATCGATGCCATCTATTTCAATAATGCCAGAAGTGGGGGGATTCAACGCTCCTATAATAGATAAAAGTGTACTTTTACCAGAACCAGAATGTCCCATTACACTGACAGATTCTCCTTTTTTAATGTCTAATGTTATAGAATGTAGCGCTTGAACTTCCTCACCCATAGACTTATATACTTTTTTAATATCTCTCAACGAGATCATTATTTCAGACATAATTGTCCTCCTTTACTATGTTGTCTATACTTTGAATCCTTGTATATCTTTCGCTTTTATACTTAGCCTATTAAATGAAACGCAGCGCCTCCACTGGGTCAAGTGCTGCAGCCTTCAAGGCTGGATAAATACTACTGCAAATGGCTAATCCTGTAGAAAGGGCTACAGCAGGTAACATTAGTTGAGGTTGTAGAGAAATATCTCCTTGGATTTGTGCTAAATATGGACCAGCATAAATAGCAATAAGGCTGCCTAAAATATACCCTAATAAACCTGCTAAAATGCTAACCATTCCCGCTTCTAAGAAAATAACCTGCATAATATGTCTTCGACGAAAACCAATAGCTCTAAAAATCCCTATTTCTCTAGTCCTCTCATTTACAGAAGATAGCATAGTAATTAACACCACTAAGGCTGCAACCAATAAAACCATACCTGACAAAGCAAAGCCAAAAACTGAAAACTGTTCAATTGTTTCTTCACGGAAAAGAGCTGCTTGCCGCATAGGGATTGCACGGGCATTTGGTAAAGCTTCTTCCAAACCCATGGCTATTTCTTCTATAGGACAACTATTACAATAGGCTGAAATTTCTATCATAGACAAAGCTTGCGGCTTATTAAGCAGATTTTGAACCACTGTTAAATTAGCATAAATCAATCCATCTTCTTCACTACCCAATTCATTTAAAACACCAAATACTTTGAAGCTTTGACCTTTAATAGTTAACTGATCTCCAGCTTGTAGGTCTAAAGTTACAGCAGCAGAACTACCCAAAATCAAACCATCTTCTGGTACATCAAGAAGAGCTAAATCCCCTACTTTTTCTCCTGAAGCTAATCCCTCTTGTTGTTGCAAAGAAAACCAGGGTTTTTGTGTAAATTCCTGTCTTGTTTCTACACCCACCATAAGTGCCTTTTGATCCTCAATCTCTACAGCACTTACTAATTTTGGAGACACAATATTAATATATTCTGCCACTGAAGATGTATAAATTTTAGGTATATCCTCCATAGTAAGTTCCTGTACATCAAAGGTCAGATCCGAGGTAATGGTATTATCATAATGAAGCTCCTCAGATCGGGGAAGAAGGATAGCATTTGCACCGAATTCATCAATTCTATCTCCTAAATCCAAGTGCATAGCATCAATAATGTTTAAAACTCCCACTACAGTAGCCACCCCTACAACTAAACCAAACATTAGAAACAACATTTTCACTCTTCGGCGTTTTAAATTATTTAAAGCAATTTGAAAAATATTCATTTCTTCACTCCCATCCAATCACTAATATGGGTAATTCTATGAAATTTCTTGCATCTGACCGTTGGCATAGATCATCTTCATAATCAGTTCCCCATCTTTATAAATATGCACCTCTCTATGGCAGCCAAAATTCCTTACAACTGCCTTTACTTCCTCTGAATCCTCTATCTCCCCATAATTTTCAACATAATATTCTAAAGCTGCTGCACTAAGGGTCCCTTCATTGGGCCCAAATATGCTGTTACCCCCTGGAAATACAAACTTCATGCCTACAAAGATTATTAGTGCAACTATAATCAGCTGACCATACTTCCATATATCAAAACCTTGTTTCCCATCCTGCTTATTGCTATCCATTACTTCAGCCCCCTTCTTAAGGAATACTACGTACGTACTCTCCAGCTTAAAACTTCCTCTAGGTCAATCATGATTGTTTCATCCTGTACTAATGGATTCATATTTACAGGAGGATATGAGCCACATGCAGAGGAGCCAGAAATAAATTTATGATTCTCAATATCATAGGTAGTACGGCATGTGTCACATACAAGGGTATCGCCTGCAAGGGAGAATGTCCTACCTCGGCAAGGTTCACACATACTACTACCAGCAAACACACGACCTGAAGGTGTGATATATGCCATTAAAGGAACCAGTTCCTGTTGATCATTTTCTACTTCAAAGAAAACGATGTTGTTTTTATCCACATCATCTAAAGATATTTTAATCTGTCCATCTTCAATAACAGGTTCTACAGCAGTCATGGAGATAAATTCTCCTATATAAGATCGAGAAGCTGCCACTGCATCACCAAAATACTCTCCCTCGTCCTGCCCATTGGGCCCAAAAGCTACAAATAATATTACTGCTGCTATGACAACACTAGACACTGCTAGAATCCATGGTAATTTACTTTTTGGAGCCTGTGTAAATTGTTCTTTTTTACTAGGTAATTTCTTTGACATGCTTAATTCCTCCTCATAGTCTTATTAGATTCCTACTTTTTAAATATACGCTGCTCCTCCGGTTTCCCTATACTTCAGTTTACTGAAGTGAGGTCACTGTATTATTTTAATACTACACCTACTATCGTACTTTTCACCTCCAGACTGCTTTTTTGTATGTTTTGTCATCTACAAGCTGTTTTATACTAAAACTTTACATATAGTTGCAATAAAACTTTTACAACTCTTTCCAACAACTGTGGTTTTTCCTACACCTAATTGTATCTTATAACACTTTTTCTTTAGAATTTTACAGTTACTATGAAGGCTGATACCCTTTTAAAGCTTATCATAACTATTTGTATACAAATAACCTACAGATGAAACTTCTTATACCAACTTATAAACACTTCTATTTTTAATGCAATATTCATGCCAAAAATATTTTGCTCTACTTTTTTAAAATCTCTCAAGTACTTTAAGAACTACATAATCTTGAAGTCATTAGATTTAAAAATTTTAAAAACCTCAGTAATTTATATAATTTATATTGAGAAATAGAAAATTCCTATAATTTTTTATAATTTTTTATTATAATGGTAAAAACAGGGTATGTATATTATTGATTTATAGATGTACGCCTTTAAAGTTCAATTTTAATATACATTTCGCCCCAAGATAGTCGTCTGCAAATGCAACGCTTAGTATATTAAAATTTAGGGTGTACATCTATATCTATTCTCAATAAGTATCCTAGAAAGGAGGTGAAAAGAAAACATGAAGATTCAACCAAAAAAAAATCCATGGTTTGCTATCATAGCAATGGTTGCTCTTTCTCTGGTAGCTGTTTTAGTTTTTGAAATAGCCATAGATAAACCGCCGGAGGGAATTGTTTATGCAGAAGATTGGGCACAACAATATCCACTCCAATATCAGAGCTATTTAAAAAATGCAGAAATGGAGAAAACAACTTTTGGAGGCTCTGAACCCTATGATTACCTGGAAAAGTACCCGAACCTTTTAGTATTATACGATGGTGTGGGCTTTAGCAAAGAATATTTAAGGGCTAGGGGGCATGTATACGCTTTAGAAGATGTTATACATACAGCAAGACCAAAACCAGGCGCTAGTTGTTTAAGCTGTAAAACCCCTGATTATGTAGCTATGATCAATGAGCTGGGCAGTGAAGTACATGCAATGAATTTTGAAGAAATTGCAGCACAAGCTATTAGTCCCATTAGTTGTTATGACTGTCATAAAAATACCCCTGGAGAACCTGTAATTACACGGGATCATCTAACAGTAGCATTAGAAAAAGTAGAAATGGACTTCAAAATGGGTGACCTTACCTGTGCACAATGCCACGTTGAGTATTATCTACATCCTGAAACAAAGGAAGTTATTCTTCCTTGGGATAACGGTATCACTGTAGCTGGTATGGAAAAAACCTTTGATGACATAGGCTACTATGATTGGATTCATCCTACTACAGGAACTCCCCTTCTGAAGGTGCAGCATCCTGAGTTTGAGACTTACCAAGGAAGCCTTCATAGCAGTATGGGCTTAAGTTGTATCGATTGCCATATGCCAGATATGAGTAACGATGATGGTGATTTATTTAGTTCTCATCATTGGACCAGTCCACTAAAAAGTATTCAAGAATCTTGTATGGGTTGTCATACAGGAACCCCTGATGCATTAGTAACACGGGTTGAAACGATTCAAGCTGAGATTGAATCTACTACAAACCAAGTCAGCGATTTGATTGTTGAATTAATTGATGAAATTACTAAAGCTGTTGAAAGTGGAGAACACACTGAGGAATTTTTAGACTTAGCAAGAGACTACCATCGTAAAGCTCAATGGAGATGGGACTTTGTTTTTGTAGAAAATGCTACAGGTTTCCACAATCCTCAATTCGCTCGTGACACCTTAGCCGAAGCCCGTATGTATGCTGAAAAAGGATTAGAATTGTTCCGACAAGAACTATAAGTGTCAAGAGGATTCCATCACCTAACAGATTAAAAAATATTAACCATTTCCAAACTGTTTAAATTGCTTCCGCTTCAAGCTACAAAAAAACTTAGCAAAGATGCTGAGCTTTTGAAGTAGTGAGAAATACGGAGGATTTTCAACAGTCTGGGGGCTATTTTAATAGCCCCCTTTATATGACATGAAAGGAGCACAAGGCGATGAAACAGAACAGTGTTTTAAAAGAATTTTGGAAGGCTCTTCATTCCATGAAGTTTGGAATTATTCTATTGCTTCTCATTGGTATATCTTCTATTGCAGGAACAATGATTCCTCAAAATAATCCATTACCATTCTACGAAAGACAGTATAGTTCCCTGATCTATACCCTGATTACTACTTTAAGCCTACATGATGTCTATGCCTCATGGTGGTTTATTACAATGATGGTTGTACTTTCTGCCAATCTAACTTTATGTAGCATTATCCGTTTACCAATGCTTATAAAGCAGATGACCCAATCACCTGAATTGCAATGGGAGCTGAAAAGAAAAAATTATCTGATTAAAAAGGAATTAGATCAAGATATAGATGTTGAAAAATTTTTCAAACAGGCAAGGTTCTCTAGAATAAAAAAGCTTCAAACAAAGGACGGCATGTACTATTGGAGCTATAAAAATAGATTTGGTGTTTTAGGATCTTGGTTAACACATGTGGGATTATTGATCATTATTGTATCCTATATGTTTGGGCAAATTGCTGGATTTGAAACCTATGTTTATGGCGTACCTGGTATGAAAGAAAAGGTAGAAAATACGCCATACGAAATACAGATAGATAACTTTGAAATACAATTTCGAGAAGATCATAGCGTTAACCAATATATCAGTGAAATCACTGTGCTTGATGCTGTCACCGGCAAGCAACTGAAATCAGGGGAACTTTCAGTGAATCATCCTTTTAGAATGAAGGATTTTAGTATTTATCAAAATGGTACCGGTTGGGCTGTAGACATGGTTTTAAAACGAGAGGATCAGGTAATAGCAGAGCGTATTCTGTATCAAAGCGAAATCCATGTAGATGATCATCAAAGAATTGCTCTTCAATTTGTAAATTTTTATCCTGATTATCACAGCTCCATGGGTAGACCCTTTACAATTAGCCCCTATCCTAATAACCCTCAGTTACTTTACACTGTTTTTTATGAGGGCGTACGAGCGGATATGGGTGTAGTTGCTATGGGGGAAACCATTGAATGGGAAGAATATACCTTCACCATAGGAAATCCGAGACAGTTTACTCTCCTACAGATAACAAAGGACCCTGGTATCCTTGGTGCTAAGGTAGGTGGCTTTTTACTGCTTCTAGGCATACTCTTTGCCTTTTACTTTCAACCAAGACAGCTAAAAGCTTTAAAAAGAGAGGATGGGCAAGTTGTGTTGTGGGCAGATACAAACAAGGATCAGGAAAACTATAAGGAACAAATTCAGCAGCTTCTACAAACTATATAATGAATGGAGGATCAATCATGGAAACACAAAATCTACTGCAGCTTGAAAATAGCTTTTTTAATATTGCTATATCTACTTATATTATCACAATGGTATTATACTTTTTGTTTTTTGTTATGAAGAATGAGAAGATCGGAATATACGCTACTTTCTTAATTAAGGTAGCCTTTGTCTTACATACCTTAGCCATTGCAGCCCGAGGTGTTGGAGCGGAGCGGGTACCTTTAACAAATCAGTATGAATTTGCAACAAGCTTTGCTTGGGGGATTGCCCTATGCTTTATAATTTTTGAACATAGATATCATTTCAGAGCCATGGGAACCTTTGTTACCCCAATCATTTTTCTTATCATAGGTTATGCGGCAATGCAATCAAAAGACGTCCGTCCTTTAATGCCGGCTTTGCAGAGTTATTGGCTTGCACTTCATGTAGCTACAGCAGTTATTAGTTACGGAGCCTTTGGTGTAGCCTGCGGTGTTTCCTGTATGTACCTATTAAAGGATAAGTTTAAAAAAGATGAATTTATCAGTAAACATATGCCTACTTTAGAAAAGCTGGATGCCATCAGTTATAGGGCAACTGCCTTAGGATTTTTATTTCTTACTTTAGTTATTGTCACTGGTGCTATTTGGGCAGAACAGGCTTGGGGAAGGTATTGGGCATGGGACCCTAAGGAAACTTGGTCCTTTATCACTTGGATTATCTACTCAGTTTATCTTCACCTAAGATTAACAAAGGGATGGAGAGGAAAAAAGGCTGCTTTATTTAGTGTAATAGGCTTTGCTTGTGTGTTATTTACTTATATAGGTGTCAATACACTATTACCTAGTATACACAGTTATGCTTAGAAGAATTAAGAAGCAAGTACCCATAACGCATACTGTTATGGGTACTTTAAAGACTAAGCAGGAATCATTTGTTTTTTATTCTGACGAATCCAATGACGATGTTGTGCAATAGCATGGATAAATTCCTTAGCAAAGTCCTTCATATCCGTAGCATTTCTTATTGTTACCACACCCATCTCAGTGATTACCTGTGCTTGTGTATCTGCACCAGCCATAGCCACCCCTTGTATGGCAGAAGTCATCAAGAGATCTATGCCCTCATTAGTAGCTCCGATTGTCTTTGCATGTTTGAAAGTTTCGTTGATAAAGTGCAGTGCTTCACCCTGCATCACTAAAGTATTTATACTTTGTTGACCTCCAGGTATATAAAGCGCATCATACTTAATAGATCCAGTGGTCACATAGTTTTTTCCAACCTCCAGCTGTTGTCCGTCAACACTTGTAAGCATACCTAGATTTTTACTAATGATTTCTGAATGTACACCGGCAGCCGTTAGTGCTTCCATCACTTGGCTTACTTCCTGGTGATTGTATCCATTTTCCAACAGTATAGCAACTTTCCTGGTTCCAGCAGTTTTAATGGTATTCTCTTGACTTACTGTTGGAGATGAAGCTGCACTCCCACTGCTTTTAGGATTTGCCGGCGGTGTAGCACCTACGCCAGCAGCAATCTGAACAGCTAGTTGTCCATCTACATTATTAAACATGTCTACCACCCACTGCTTAATTTGCTGATCCATAACACTTCCTACCTCAAAGTGAAAAGCTTCTATGATATGTTGTTTTTCTGCAGTAGACATACTGTTCCAGAAAAGAGTAGCCTGACTAAAATGATCCTGAAAACTTTCACTACGTTGACGAACCTTTTTACCCTCTACCTTCTCTTCATAATGAACATATCCCCCCTCTGCTTCCGTAGCAGGCGTTGGTGCATTTCCCTGAAGGGAGTTTGGAGAATAACTAACAGAGCTACGGTCAATTGTCATACGATGATAACCATCTCTTTGATTATTATGTATTGGAGCTACAGGTCGATTAATAGGTATCTCATGGAAATTAGGTCCTCCTAAGCGGATAAGTTGTGTATCCAAGTAAGAAAACAACCTTCCCTGCAACAGAGGATCGTTACTAAAATCTATCCCTGGTACCACATGCCCAGGATGAAATGCCACCTGCTCTGTTTCAGCAAAGAAATTATCTACATTACCATCTAGCGTCATCTTACCGATTCGTTTGACAGGGATCATTTCTTCTGGCCAAATTTTAGTAGGGTCTAGAATATCAAAATCAAAATTAAACTCTTCCTCCTCCTCTATCATCTGTACCCCTAACTCGTATTCAGGGTAGGAGCCCATGTTGATGGCATCCCATAGGTCACGTCTGTGATAATCTGGGTCTTTACCCGCTAACTTTTGGGCCTCATCCCAAACCAAAGAATGTACCCCCAATAAAGGCTTCCAGTGAAACTTAACAAAACGTGCCTTTCCTTGCTGGTTAACGAATCTAAAGGTATTGACCCCAAATCCCTCCATCATTCGATAACTTCTTGGAATGGCCCTATCTGATAACAGCCACATAATCATGTGGGCAGTCTCTGGGGTATTGACAACAAAATCCCAAAAGGTGTCATGGGCAGCAGATGCCTGGGGAATTTCGTTGTGAGGCTCTGGCTTAATAGCATGTACCACATCAGGAAACTTAATGGCATCCTGAATAAAAAACACAGGAATATTGTTTCCTACAAGATCGTAGTTGCCTTCTTCAGTATAAAATTTCGTAGCAAACCCCCGTACATCCCGCACAGTATCAGCTGAACCACGGGAACCTACCACAGTAGAAAAACGTACGAAAACTGGGGTTTTCACAGATGGGTCCTGTAGAAATTTCGCCTTAGTAAACTCTGCCATAGATTCATAGACTTGAAAGTAGCCATGCACGCCGAAGCCTCGAGCATGAACTACACGCTCTGGAATCCGTTCATGGTCGAAATGTGTGAGTTTTTCTCTAAAGTGGAAATCCTCCATCAGTGTCGGTCCTCGATTACCTGCCTTTAGAGAGTCGTCGGTGTTGGAAACACGTACCCCTTGATTTGTAGTAAGAAGTTCTTCACCATGACTTTTGCGATAGGGTTCCAATTGTTGGTTTTTGTCCATTTTTTTCCTCCCTTTCAAACCGAGTTTCAAGATATCTTAAGTACTATATTGTTTATTGATACCTTTACTATACGGTAACAATTTTGGTTAATTTTTACACCATTAGTTTTGATTGCTCCACCTTATTCTATACTGGTATTTATTGGTGAAATTTATGTCAATGCATTTCACCCCATAGAAAGTTTAAAGAGACTGCCATAGGACAGTCCCTTACTTTTCTTATTCTTTTTCAAAGCATACTACTTTACTTTTTTGCGTTAAGACTTTTTTTAATATGTATACTAAAACATAATAACAGCCAACGAAGAAAATAGGTAAAATTAATTCCGTTGGATTCTCCTGAATCCTTAGAGATTTAGCAAAGAAATAACTATACATGAAGGTACCAGGAATCATACCTAAAAAGCTAGCCAACATATATTTCTTGAAGGATATATACGTCACCCCTAGTAGGTAATTCGTCAAAGCGAAGGGAATAAAGTACATGTTTCTCAGCAAGAAAATATAAGTAAAACTAAGGTCTTTTCTTCCTTCTAAACAATTCCTTATTTTGGGACTTAATTTATGCTTAAAGAATCTATTATATAGATGATTTACTACTTCTCTACCCAAAAACCTAGCAATAAGAAAGGAAATACCACAACTGATTGTTGCAGCTAAAAGACCATACATAAATCCCCTGCCTACACCAAAATAAATTCCTCCCAATGCCTTCATCCAAGAGATGGGTATACATAAAATACTGATCACTACAGTTACACCAACAAATATACCATCTATATTTTTATAATTAGTAAGTTCATTGAAAAAATTTATTAGATCATCTTTGCTTTGTACTGGTAACAATCGATTGATATATAAACAAAGTGAGAAAATTAAAATTAATAAAATTGCTTTAAAGATCTTGATAGTATTGTTCAAATTCAGCACCTTCATTGCTTGTCATATATTTTTTACTGTATATCTTCTATTTTGTAGAAATTTGTTTGATAATGTTTTTCATTTATATACTATTATAATAATATATAAGTCATCTTTTGTCAAAACTAATAATTTACTGAAATTTAATCTATTCTTAAAGAAAGTCTGCCATCTTTTTTATATAATAAAAATACAATAAAGGTACAGTTATTCAGATAAATACTATCAAAGGAGTAATCTATCTATGGCAATGGCAGTTGTTAAAAATAATTTAAAACAAGAATATCTTAACATACTTAAAAATGGAGAAATCACGACTTCTTTTCAACCAATTATTTCCTTAAAAGATGGTGCCATTTTAGGTTATGAGGCTTTAAGTCGCGGACCAATAAACAGCCACTTTTATTATCCCGATGAATTGTTCCATTATGCTAAAAAAGTTAATAAAGTATGGGAATTAGACCTACTCTGTCGCTTAAGAGCCATCGAAAAAGCAAAGAGCATTGTCGGTGATAAGCTGCTATTTATTAATATTGATTCTGATATTATCAAAGATTCCAAGTTTAAAAAGGGATTTACAAAAGAATTTCTCAAAGATCATAATATTGATTCTGACCATGTGATCTTTGAGCTTACTGAGCATACTGCAGTAGTTGATTATAAGGTATTTAATCAAGTTCTTGAAAACTATCGTCATCAAGGCTATCGAATTGCTATAGATGATGCAGGAGATGGCTACTCTGGCCTGCGGCTTATGACAGAAATTCGACCTCACTTCATAAAAATCGATATGTCCCTTATTCGGGATATCGATAAAGATATGATAAAGAGGGAGTTGCTAAAAAGTTTCCATCAATTTTCACGAATAACAAATATTCAAGTAATTGCTGAAGGCATTGAAACCTATGAAGAGCTTAAAACCTTGATTGAAATTGGTATTCCTTATGGCCAAGGCTACTACATTCAACGTCCCTCTGAGGATTTCGTTGCTATTCCTTCTAAGTTAAAAGAAGAAATTGGACAGCTGAACCACCAAAACAAAAAAATCCAACGACATCCCACTATCTTGACCATCGGAGTGTTGAAGCGTCGTGATTTTCCTTTACAATATAATAATACTTGTCATCAAGCCAACGACATCTTCAGTGAATCCTATAATTTACAGGGGATTGTAGTAGTAAAAGAAAAGCATCCCGTGGGTCTCATTATGCGTCATAAGTTTTATTACCAAATGCAAAAAGAAGCTAATCGAAACAATTTCCTATCACGCCCTCTTAGTACTGTCATGGATCATTCCCCCTTAGTGCTTGATCATTCTCTAAACATTAAGGATGCTTCAACTATAGCCATGTCTAGAGAGGAAAGCAAGGTCTACGATTATATTATTGTAACAGAAGGTGAAGAGTATAAAGGCATTGTTCCTATTGCATGTCTATTAAATGCTTTTACTACAATAAAATATATAGGATAACTTTATTTTCTACAACCAATCACTGGATATTAGATATTATTGGATATTATAGATAAAGAAGCTTCTTAACAAATCATCTAACTTGTTAATCAGCTTCTTCCTTAATTTATAGATTATCATCATCTCATTTTACAGCTTATTGTACAAAAAATTTATATCCTAGCCAAAAGGTCAGCTGTAGGTGATTTTTTTCCTTCTTCTTGAGGAATCTTTATTCCTTGAAATTTACTGTAATTTGCTTGTACTCCCTCATCTAGATCAATCTGTATTTTCTGATTCGCTACATGAGCCATTACTTGATCATACATACAACACTGCATTATTTGTTTATTTATATTGTCTTTTCTTTTAAGGGTAGCAGCCTTTTCTTTTATTGATAGCTCAGATGCAAGAAGGAGGTCTAATCGCTTTACCTCCGCTTCATATTTTTTTTGCAATTTATGAAGATAATCTGTTCTTACCCTTGCTACCGTTGAAATGTCATACCGATGCATATAAATAAGTGCCTTAAAACCATTTTCTTTTCCACTATCAAATAACCAGTAAATAGGACGCTTATTGTAGGTTTTTATATGATCGTTGTAAAAATCTTTTAAGAAGTATCTTCTTATAACTTGTCTTGATGTCTCATTAGGTTTCTTACCTAAGGTTTCAGCCAGGTAGTTCAGGTTTTCTTCTAATGCTTCTTCCCCAAAGCTTACTTTTATAAACGCTACAAATCTGTTTAATAGGTCATCTTCAAAATAATCCTCATCTGCTACTAAAATAATGTTGTCCTTAGTTACATCTATCGATGACCTTCTCCAGCCTTGACTGGTATGAATTTTTACTTCTCTCTCTTCTACCTTAAATTTATCATTAAATTCTCCTCCTGCGTAAATCAAACCCTCTTCATCTAAGGAATAGCGACCAAACATACAGCCTACTGCATAGGAAATAAAAGATTTCATATCCTCTTCTCTATCTGCCCTTCTTATGGTAATATCCTGAGCCTTCACTTCTGGTGAAAATTCATCTTTCAAGTCATAAGCTTCAATAAATATTCTATTTAATTCTTCTTCATATGATTTTAATTCATCAAATCGTCTATTTGTATCCTCTATCCATTCCTCAAAAGCATTTTCTATCTTATTTGCTTGCTGATTACTTTTTATTGCTGCATAACTTAATAAGGGATGGTGGTTAAAGTCCCATGAGGTCTCATAGAAATCCCAGTCTTTTTGGGCGATTTCAATACATTTAGAAACCAATACTTTGATAGATTGAATTTTTTCCTTTTCTAAGATTACAGGAATATTTTTTATATCTCCTACTTGTATATTGATGGTGGGATTTAAAATATCTATGTAATGCTTTGATAACTTAGAAGCCATCAAACCTAAAATATAAAATAACTTTTCTCCTTCAATAAAGATCATTGATCCAGCAACATCAAAAATAAATCCATTTGGTGTAAATCTAGGCCCTAAATCTTTTCCGATAAATGTATAAGTAATTCCTTGTTTAAAATAAAATTTTTCATTTTTTATCGTTCTGGAATAACTACCATATAATTTTTTTGCATATTCTTTTACTTCTTCTCCATGATTTGCCCAATTAATTACAAACTCATTATTTCCGTACCACTTTCTGTAGCCCCCACCCTTATTATAAGGTACCCACTTCAGGGGAAAATCTTCTAAAAGCATTGAAGGAAATTGTATCTTACAAACACTGACTTCATACCATAACCTAAGAAATCTATTGTTATCAGATGTTGCCATACCTTGGCGAGGTTTTGCGATTTCTTCTAATTTCCTTCCTTTCAAAAATGTTTTTATTGTTTTTTCGCTAGCCCAAAAAGCTATCTTATTATCTGGTATGCTTTTAAACAAATCAGTATTCAGCACATGAAGATTCTTGGAAAAACTTTTCTTTATCCTTTCTGTCTTTTCTTCCTTTTGGAATGCATCAAAATCCTTATCTAATTTTAAGAAGCTTGTGTTATACTTATTATCATCTTTCCTTATAACAAAAGTACTAATAGCCACAGATGCATCCTTAAACCCATCATCTGGCAGCTGTATTAAACTGGTTAATTGATAATTATTTATAATCAGTTCCCTTAAATTTTTATAGGATGAAATGTATTGCCATACATTTGGTGTCATTAAACCCATAAAACCTGATGCTTTTGTATAATCTATATTTTTAACAATAAAAACTGAAAAAAGATCATACTTATATGCTTGAAAATGATCTTCTATATACTTTTTAAGTTTATCATTTAGCCTCCTTAGTCCGCTATAGGGAGGATTTGCCACCACTACATCATACTTTTCACTCATGATCTTAGCCTGTTTAATAAGTCTTGGAAATTTTTCTAGAATGATTCCTCTATACTGCATATAAAACAGATCTATGATTTCGCCTTTTTTCATCTCTTCTAGTATATTTTCAATGGCATGAAAATCTATTGTCTTCACGTCTAATATAGAACCATAGTCTTTTGCATCCTGAAAGGTTTTTAACAAATATTCAGCATCCTTCTTGTATTGTTGCTTGTCTTCTGTTTGTTGTAAATGCAAGTCACTCCTATCAAAATATTCTATGACTTCCTTAGGAATATCATTACTTTCTTGAATAGAACAGATATTTAAATCAATCTTTTTTCTAAAAATCCTTCTATTCTTACTTCTAGCCTTCATCAACAATGCAAAGGCGGCCAACTGTCCTGCCCGATCGTCTATATCTAGTCCATATAAATTTTTCTCTAAAATCAATTGAGGAATGTCTCTTTCGGAATAATTAGCCTTTAAATAGATATCGTATAATACATCAAAGGCATAAACTAAGATATGTCCACTGCCCATAGCAGGGTCCAATACTTTTATTTCCTCTGGGTTCAAATTAGGATTTTTAAGTACATCTAACTTTTTTTGTACCTCTGGGTCCTGGGAAGCCTCTTTTAAGTAAAATTTCCACTGGGATTCTAATGCTTCATCTGGATGAGATTCTAGCCAAAGCTTTCCTAAAGAGTTTTCTACCATGTATTTTACAATCCACTTTGGTGTAAATAATTGGGTAGCAGCTGGGATATTCTCCTTTGTAATTTTCTTATTCTTCTTTAAATCTGCAAATACTTCATCCTTCTTCTCCGAAATATAGTATTGATACAACCACCCGATGATCTCTACTTGGTCTTTATAATCTTCTTCATCAATAGATTCTACTAAATCTCTAACTACAGAACCTTTTGTCAATAAGTAGTCCGGCAAGAGAAGTTCTGTATCATCAGCTATTTTTTCAAATACCATGGGCATAATCTCACCCAGCTGATTGCACTGTTTAATAAGAAGGTATTTGTATAAGTCCTCTGCATCATTTGCATCCATGAGTTTATAAACCAGCTCTTGATCAAGATCCAACTCTGTGTTTAGAGCTTCCTTTAGAATATCTGGCTCCCCTCTTCCCTCCGAAGAGGACAAAACCCTTACATCTAAGTACCCATTGATCTCCATAAAACGAAGAGCAATAAAACGATTAAACCATGTATAAGCTACCTCCTCCATAACCTGTTGGAATCCTTTTTCCTTGATCTTAGCTATTAATTTTTCCCTTTGTTTTTCTTCATATTTTTTATAAACTTTACTATTTTCTAGACCCTTGATTCTAAAACCACCTTCAAAGGCCTCAATACCCTTGATTCCATTCTCAGCAATCCCTAGCTCATAAGCTTTTTGGATGATATTCTCAATCAACTTCTTCCTTGCCCTAACAGCAAAGTTTCTAATAGCAGTTTTGTTCATATATCCTTACTCCTCTTGATCTTCAGATTCATTTTCATTGTCTTTGTCGTGATGTCTTATTCATCCTGCTTTCATTTATAGGTTCATTATATCATTTTATATTAGTCATTGTTTTATAATTTCATATCCCCCAACTCTAAAAAGCATAATTTCACCAGCTTACTCAGGAAGTCTCTTGATTTTTTACTACTGTTATTTAATTTTTAAATTTACATTCTACTGTAGTTCTATTAAAGGAATCAATTTCTTTTTCTCTTTCATCAATTTCAATTAGATTTACATTCTACTGTAGTTCTATTAAAGGTAACGCCTCCTAGCTACCGAAGTAGTTTTACTACCGAATTTACATTCTACTGTAGTTCTATTAAAGGCCAGTAATCCTTGTTCAATGATCCCATTGGTTTCAAATTTACATTCTACTGTAGTTCTATTAAAGGTGTAGCAGGGCGCAGGATGAAATCAGAGATCTAGCAATTTACATTCTACTGTAGTTCTATTAAAGGTAAAAGGTCAGATGTTTATGATGTTATTTCAAATGATATTTACATTCTACTGTAGTTCTATTAAAGGAAGAGAGGTAACAAAGATGATAGAATTCTTTAAAAATATTTACATTCTACTGTAGTTCTATTAAAGGGTTAAAGCTTTTCTTATTCTCTTCTCCGTCTTAATATTTACATTCTACTGTAGTTCTATTAAAGGATGGTTGGAAAAGTCGGTAGCTTTTGGTTATATAGTTATTTACATTCTACTGTAGTTCTATTAAAGGCAATACATCTGTAAAACGTATATCTTGGGATTATTATTTACATTCTACTGTAGTTCTATTAAAGGCCTGCAACTAATGTAGCTAGTAACTATACAACTCAATTTACATTCTACTATAGTTCTATTAAAGGATTGTTCGCTTTTAAAGTACGCACTAATCTTAATGAATTTACATTCTACTGTAGTTCTATTAAAGGTAGTCCTTCCTGTGGTCGTTAATTGATCAATGTCAACATTTACATTCTACTGTAGTTCTATTAAAGGTGCTACTTGCTGCTCTCTATTAGCGTTTTTATTTCTATTTACATTCTACTGTAGTTCTATTAAAGGCCTACCCTGACGCTACAACAGCCAATGGGAAAGTTAATTTACATTCTACTGTAGTTCTATTAAAGGGGAACTTTAACCAGGCCGCGCCTTACGAAATACAAATATTTACATTCTACTGTAGTTCTATTAAAGGAGCAAGCTATGAGAGGGGTGAATATTGCCCTCCAAACATTTACATTCTACTGTAGTTCTATTAAAGGCCTTCGCTAATACTTGCCTGGTCCCCCCTGGACTACATTTACATTCTACTGTAGTTCTATTAAAGGACATTCTGGTGATTATGAAGGTCAACCTGTAGAATCATTTACATTCTACTGTAGTTCTATTAAAGGTCTTCACCGGCAATGGAGTTTATTAAGGTCATTAGTATTTACATTCTACTGTAGTTCTATTAAAGGCAATCTTTCCCTGACACAATCCCCTTATGTTTGCCTAATTTACATTCTACTGTAGTTCTATTAAAGGTATCTAACTTTTTCATTCGCTGAAGTTCCATAAACTCATTTACATTCTACTGTAGTTCTATTAAAGGGAAAAGATATTTGCTCTGGACTAGTCCACGTGATGGTATTTACATTCTACTGTAGTTCTATTAAAGGATGATCAAGTTCAGCATTAGCCATGTCCCATACTTCAATTTACATTCTACTGTAGTTCTATTAAAGGTGTGCAACAAGCACCTTGAAACAGGTGTTATTTTTAATTTACATTCTACTGTAGTTCTATTAAAGGTAACTTTCTGATATCAAAGCTTTGCTTAACAATCTTTATTTACATTCTACTGTAGTTCTATTAAAGGTTGTAGAGGCCTTCGCCAGCTACTTCCCTTATACGCATTTACATTCTACTGTAGTTCTATTAAAGGTTTGTGTAGATCGTCCCGGGGCTGTACCCCTATGGCCATTTACATTCTACTGTAGTTCTATTAAAGGGTGAAGCTGGGGAAGTACAAAACGCTATTAAAAAAAATTTACATTCTACTGTAGTTCTATTAAAGGATACTTCCCTGGCGCAGCTGTTCGGCTAGTATCTGCATTTACATTCTACTGTAGTTCTATTAAAGGGAAAAGCGCAGCCATTACCAGGAACTAGATAAAACAATTTACATTCTACTGTAGTTCTATTAAAGGTAGAATACCGGATGAAATACCGAACTTACTTGTACTATTTACATTCTACTGTAGTTCTATTAAAGGTATTGCTAAAGCCTGTGGTGCTACTGCTCTAACTGTATTTACATTCTACTGTAGTTCTATTAAAGGATGTACTCAAATACTAAAAAAAAGAGTTCGTAAAGAAATTTACATTCTACTGTAGTTCTATTAAAGGTACAGTTTCTGCATTTTTAGCAATTGCAAAAGCCTGATTTACATTCTACTGTAGTTCTATTAAAGGTTATTGCTAATAATGATTGTGTTTTAGATTTTACACCATTTACATTCTACTGTAGTTCTATTAAAGGGGTAACCGTAGGCGCGAAACTCATAAGGTAAATCTTATTTACATTCTACTGTAGTTCTATTAAAGGGATTTCATTTAGCAGAAAGTAGATCTGCAAATTACACATTTACATTCTACTGTAGTTCTATTAAAGGTAACCAAAAAAGATGAAAAAGACGTAGAAAAAAGAAATTTACATTCTACTGTAGTTCTATTAAAGGTTGAAAGAGTAAATTTTAGTGTTGTTACCGCTGCAGCATTTACATTCTACTGTAGTTCTATTAAAGGTTAACAATTCATCATAGGCTAGCTTGTGTTCATTTTCATTTACATTCTACTGTAGTTCTATTAAAGGTACATAGTTTTTTAATTATGCGAAGGGGTGATTTTAATTTACATTCTACTGTAGTTCTATTAAAGGATAATCCCATATATCTTTTTCCAACCAAACAGCCAAATTTACATTCTACTGTAGTTCTATTAAAGGTACATCTCAATTTTTACTCCTACATATTTCTTCTCTATTTACATTCTACTGTAGTTCTATTAAAGGGCTAAAACAAAAATGGCTTTAATGCGAGCCGAAATTAATTTACATTCTACTGTAGTTCTATTAAAGGCAGAAAAACCTAAAGAAGAAACTCCAATAGTGACGCATTTACATTCTACTGTAGTTCTATTAAAGGGCCAAAATAGAAATATCAAAGTCTAGGATCAGAGAAATTTACATTCTACTGTAGTTCTATTAAAGGTATCCAAGGCAATACTTCATATATCCGCTCTACCACAATTTACATTCTACTGTAGTTCTATTAAAGGCAAGGAGTTTACTTCTTTCAAAATCAATTTCATCTACATTTACATTCTACTGTAGTTCTATTAAAGGCTACACAGGAGAAGCACAAAGTTTTACAGTGCCAAGATTTACATTCTACTGTAGTTCTATTAAAGGAGGGCGTTAGCAGCTGCGCCCATTTGGTCGATACTGATTTACATTCTACTGTAGTTCTATTAAAGGACAGGGTGCCTTACCATCCCCCAGGCCTGTTATTCCATTTACATTCTACTGTAGTTCTATTAAAGGCACAACAAATATGGCTTGCCGATGATAATACGCAAATTTACATTCTACTGTAGTTCTATTAAAGGTTGAACAAGAATTAATTGGTTTTCTAGTAAAAATTATTTACATTCTACTGTAGTTCTATTAAAGGTTCTTTTCTAACTTGCAACAACAAACCCATTAACGCATTTACATTCTACTGTAGTTCTATTAAAGGTGTACAGAAGTCCTAAAAAAGAGAGTTAGAAAAGAACCTATTTACATTCTACTGTAGTTCTATTAAAGGCATTGAAATGCCCGTAGGAGAGTTTAAACTTTCCTTTATTTACATTCTACTGTAGTTCTATTAAAGGGAACCACCAGAAGGTTATTATTTAGCCTTTAGCGGATTTACATTCTACTGTAGTTCTATTAAAGGTCTTTTAATTCGGAACAACAATATCTAACAATTCTAGTATTTACATTCTACTGTAGTTCTATTAAAGGTGCATCTACAGGCCATATGATTACACCTTTGATGTATATTTACATTCTACTGTAGTTCTATTAAAGGTCAGCATTACACATGCATGGACTGTGGAGAGCAGAATTTACATTCTACTGTAGTTCTATTAAAGGGGTAAAACTACTACGGCAGTATTAACCCGCTTTTTATATTTACATTCTACTGTAGTTCTATTAAAGGTACTGTAGTCCCTGCGGCAGCTGTAGAGCCTCCTGCATTTACATTCTACTGTAGTTCTATTAAAGGCATCATTATCTTTTGCTTTTACATGTATATTCCCTACATTTACATTCTACTGTAGTTCTATTAAAGGATATTTTTTACCCCGGTTTGGGCAAGCTTTTAACCTATTTACATTCTACTGTAGTTCTATTAAAGGAAATATTCAAAAATTTTCCATGCTTTTTCTTTATCTATTTACATTCTACTGTAGTTCTATTAAAGGCCACCTATGCCGGCATTCTCTCAGGAATTAAAAAGATTTACATTCTACTGTAGTTCTATTAAAGGCTTTAGTAGAAGCGTTAAGTTAGGAGGGATGTTAAAATTTACATTCTACTGTAGTTCTATTAAAGGGTAAACGTCCTGTATTAGCGTATAACGGTCGAAAGGATTTACATTCTACTGTAGTTCTATTAAAGGCATGTCCCAGTCCCCAGTCATGAGTCCTGTTATAGTTATTTACATTCTACTGTAGTTCTATTAAAGGGATACGCCATACTTTTGCAACACATCTATTGAACAAATTTACATTCTACTGTAGTTCTATTAAAGGTGAAGCCATAGCTCAAGCATGGGGGAATATAGATTTATTTACATTCTACTGTAGTTCTATTAAAGGTAATCTAATGATACTAAAAAATACTCTGCTATATTCATTTACATTCTACTGTAGTTCTATTAAAGGTAATTAAAGCTATAGGTGTTATAGCAGGTATAATAGCATTTACATTCTACTGTAGTTCTATTAAAGGTTAATTTTTCGCAACAATACCTAGCTAATCTAGTAGGATTTACATTCTACTGTAGTTCTATTAAAGGGGATAATCCACCTTTATATGCTGTTCTCGTTACAAGATTTACATTCTACTGTAGTTCTATTAAAGGCGTTCATGTTGTCCTGGATAATTAAGTCCTTACTTATATTTACATTCTACTGTAGTTCTATTAAAGGCATACGATCGTAAATGCAGTGAATGATTATGTTAATAAATTTACATTCTACTGTAGTTCTATTAAAGGGTATTATTCTATAGTTTCTAGAATTACCTCTACCATATTTACATTCTACTGTAGTTCTATTAAAGGCACACCACTGAAGAGCATAAGGTAAAACTTAAGGATGATTTACATTCTACTGTAGTTCTATTAAAGGGCGTTCATTTCAAAGCACTTGTACTACTAGTTTGTAGTCTTACTTTCTGTCTATATATGATTTAAAAGTCCCTCTGAATCATATAAAACATGCTTTTTCTCTAAAAAATCCTTTCCGTATAGGGCGTAGTAAACTTTGTCGATATCCATCTATTTATACATTACTACAGGTCGACAGATTATCATTTAAAAAAAATTAGATGTCTTATCATCTTTTAATCCTAAAAACTCCTTAGTTAACCATTTTTCATCCCTACTCTCAAATATTACAAGAGAATCTTTATGATCCCGTATATACTGACCTAGTTCTTTTTTTAACTTCATTAAATTTAATTCTGTTAAATTTCCCTCAAATACAGATTTTTGTATATGAGTTAAATATCGCTTACATATTTTAAAGGTATTTCTCTGCACTTTAGCACCATCTTTATCCATCATTATATCATACATTAAAACTACGTACATACCATCACCACCAAATTTTAAATCCATTATACCTTTTTTCTTCAATTATATCCTTTATAAGCTTATAGCACTCAAGCCTGATAAGATATCTATAGGATACCTCTCTTCCTAGATCCCTGTGGTTAATAGTTTGCTTAAGTCGCCGATCATACTCTAAGAGTATCTTTTTTTTCCCACTTTCTTTTAAGTATAGGAAGTTAGATTCTTTTTCAAAGTCCTCTTCAGTAATTTGATTTTTATTAAGCAATGAAAATATCATTCTTTCTCCAATTAAGGGTTTAAATATTTCTGATATATCTAACGATAGCGAAAATCTCTTGCTTCCTGGTTCATGTAAGAAACTTATTGTAGGATTTAACTGAGTTTTGTATATTTCAGAAAGAACAGTTGTGTATATAAGACTATTTACAAATGAAATCAGGGAATTTATCATGTTATCAGGTGGTCTTTTCACTCTTTTTTCGAAAGCTATATCTTGTTTTATAATGCTGTTCCATGTGGCATAGTATGTTTTTCTTATATTGCCCTCTATTCCCATAAGTTGGTGTATATTTGTTCCAAAATCTAGCTTATTCATTAAACTTTCTATTTCTTTCACAGGATTGTCCAAGTCAATACCTCTACGGTTATAGTATCTCAAATTTCTGTAGATATTGTATGAAGCCGATTTCAATATCTCTTTGGCAATTCTTACTCGTTCCTGTTGATCGTCATATTTTTTCACTTGATTTACTAGCAAATAGCCACTCACATTGCTTTCTCTAGGATAAAAGCTGCCGCTATAAAAGCCATAGTAGTTAAATATATGCATTGTTATCTTCTGTTGAGATAAAAAATTTAATAGCTTAGTATTCATCTGGACTTCTCCAAATAGATAAATCTCATCTGTGACTTCAGCCTTTAGATTTTTCTTTTCTCCTTCTAAGGTTGTTATAATAATGTTATTATCTTTTCTTTTTAAGTCGCCATCTTTAAAAATATAAAAAGTCTCTCCCATATCCTCCTCCTATATGTAGCAAAGTTCATAGTAAGCACATTTTTTACATATAGCTTTTTTGCTGATTGCTGGTGGTAACTTTGATGACCTTATTTTTTCTATCTCCTCTAGAATTTTTTGCAGTTCTTTTTCATCTTGCTTGTCTAAAAATACATCTTCTCTTTTTCTTAAAAGAGGATAATCTAGTATACCTTTTTCTATATCAACACCTTTTTGTTTCAATAGCCATATGTAGTATTTTAATTGCCATTTAGATGCATCCTCTATTTTCCTTGATTTCTTAACCTCATGTATAACTTTCCAGTCTTTGAGAAAATCTATATTGATGTTTTCATCAATTAGAATATTTTTCTTTTCTCTTTTGTAGGATGTTTCATCTATCAATTTTCCCATACTTACTAAGTCACTACCTTGTTCCATATTAAGATCATTCATAAAAAACCATAACTTTCTATGACAAACAAAGTAGTAATAAATCATAACACCAGTTACTTTTTCCATATTTACCGCCCTGCCTGATAGAAAAATTTCTATATAAAGTAATCTATAGAGTCTTCTTTAAGGCTCTCCTTTTCAACATACTCCACTCCAATTCTACTTGAGTACTTACAGTTTAGTATAGGAATGGTTTCATATCTGTTGAGTTTTATACTTTCTATAAGGTTTCCTTTAGTTTTATAATACGGCACACTTAAAGTAAAATCCATCAATTTACTTCGGACTATGATTTTTTTACTTTTTAGCGCTCCTCTTTCCTCGTTACTCATAGCTTTATCATATTCTTTCGATAAAATATTAGTATAATTACTAATTTCTTGGCGATTTTTATTATATACTTCTTCCGGAATAACTGTCGTAGAATTAATATTTCTAAATATTTTTTTCACTTCATTTTTACACTTTTCATGATCCTCTATACTTTTTACATAATCGATATTCGCTTTTATTAGTTTGTAATATTTAGTATTCTTTAAGTTTTCAGTAGTGTAGAGCTTGCTTACTAGCTTCATCTTGTCTTCTTCTTTTAGTTGACCATCTATATTTCTTAAAGCTTCTTTCGATAGCTGAAAAATATCTTTATCTATAACATAGCCAACACCACTACACTCCTTGTCCCCTCCATCAAAAACATAACAATTATATCCACTTTCATTAAATTGTCTACTTCTATAGCATCTTCCCATCCTCTGAAAAAGCCCATTTAGGTCTGACAACTCTGTAATTAGTATATCAAAGTCAATATCTAGCGATGCTTCCACCACTTGAGTAGTTACCCATATACCATATTCACTTGAGTCTTTGTTTCCTATACTGAGTATGTTATGTTCTTTTTCTTTACGGTCTTTTTTTATAAAATTACTATGGAATAAATTTATATATTCGATTTTGTGTTGAATTTTTAGGTTTTTATATACCTGCTGTGCTTCTTTTACAGTATTACAGATAACTAATACTTTATTTTTATTATATAAATTTATAATATAGTCTGTATTCATCTGCTCCCTTATAATTTTTACACTATGCCTTGTCCTATCACTATTTGTGAAGGTTTTAGGAGGAACAAAATCTATTCCCTCTTCCTTTAACAAATCAATTACTAAGTTGGGTAATGTAGCTGTTAATATGGCAAACTTTCCACCAATCTTGGTAATATAGGATAAGCCAATGATTAAGTATGCCAATAAATCAGAAGAATACATTTGAACCTCATCGATTACGGTTTTTGAATAAGCTAAAGTGGCAAGTTTTGATTCAAATCCTCTATACCTATACACAAAGTCAAATACTTGATCTAAAGTGCAAATTGTCAGAGGAAGAGATAATTGTTTCGTTTTATTGTAGTATTCATCAATATCTATTTCTTCTAAGCCCTTACTTAAATATTCACTATAGGTATCAGAATGTAGTAAACCTACTTTATTTTCATAACTTTCTTTAATGATTTTTCCTGCTATCCTATTATACATGGCATTTATAGCTGTTTTTAGTGGAAGCGTAAAAAAACCTTTATGATCTCCTATCCATAGGAGCCCTGCTTCTGTTTTTCCCATACCAGTTTCTGCTATGGCAATTACATTGTCTTGTTTATGAGATAGCATATATTTTTGCAATTCATTCCAGTTTGCATGATTATCTTTTTCTTGCCATTCCTCCATTAGATTTCTTAAGCTCTTCATCAGAAAATCATTTGGTTTTTCAACATCTATATAGCCACTAGCAGCGTAATCAATTCTGTTTAGTAAACCCTTTACTAGAATATAATTGAAGAATTTTTGTTCATTATCTTTTTGGTATATCCTATCCTTAGCAAAGTATTTAGCTCCTAGTTTTTTAACTTCAATATCTTTAAGCTTTTCATATATGAAGTTTTTTGCTTCTTTTTCAATAAGCTTTATTTCTTCTTTTAGTTGATGATTGTCAAAGTTAAATTCTCTTTCATGATGGTAGGCTACAGCATGTGCTAAAATTTTTATTTCATCATCATTAAACCCTCTATCTTTTAATACTTTTACATCTATAAAAGCCAAACTTAAAATTCCATGGGGTATTTCATCTTCTATTTTTTCTTGAGACTCTATCTTTTGTTGAAACTTAGTATTCATCTTTCCAAGATCATGATATAAACATGCTAGGTACAATATATCCCAATTTATTTGTAAATTGGGATATATTGACTTTAAAACATTATAATTCTTTAGTAAGTGGTCCGTATGTTGTTGAATGGTTTCCTGTGGATTTGACTTAGCTAAGTATCTATTCACTTTTTTCCTCCTTTGAGATTATTCAAGAAGCAAAAACAATATTCTCATCTTCATCGATTAATATAGTTTCATATTCACTGGCAATAATATTAGAGGTATATAACACATCTATTTTGTTCCATTTTCTAAAAACTCTAGGTGCTTTTTTAGTTCCATAGTTTACTAATTCATAGTTTTTATTTAATTTGTATTTTGTACCTCTACTCCTAATACCAGCATCTGGTCCGCTTAATATGACAGCTCCACTATCAATTAATTTTAATGGTATATAAGCTGTATAATTTTCTTCTAGCTCAATATCCTCTTCAAGTTCTTTTTCTAAAATATCCACTACTTTTACTTCTTGGATAACAACTAAATCTTCTCTTCTTCCTAGTGAAGGGTATTCTCTAGGATACAATAACGCATTTTCTAGCTCAGTAATTAATCTTTGATCATGTGGCATGATATGAATTAAAAGCTCTACATCAACCAAAAGCTCTGTTGTAGCAACACCTCTGCTTATGCCAAATTCTTCAACCTTTATTTGGTGTCTAGCACCATCAAATGTCATTCCACTCTTAAACTCATACCTTGTGAATAAATCATTAACTTTAGAGAAGTATTTACCTTGGACACTGACATCCATCTCTTTATATTCGTTATAATCACACAAAGCATGCACCATTCCTATAATAGTAGAATATGGTGGTAAAGGGTAGGTTTCTTTTAACTGAAAACTTGTAGGTTTTTTATAGTTAGTCATTTCCTGATATAGTTTTAATCTAATGGCCTTCATAGTAATCCTTTACCTTTCCTTTTAGAGTCTCAAAAAGTTTTGGCATTGATAGAGGATTTAACCTTTCTTTGATTTCTTTGTCATTTTCAAATTTGCCTTCAATTAACCCACAGTAAGTATCTTTTTTTATATTTTCAAATAATACACCTTCTATCTGTTCAACAATTAACCGCTGATCTCTTACATCCAAAACGTTTTGAAATATTGGATTTTTAATATCATATACTCCACCTATAGCAAATAGAGGTTTTAAATCTTCTCTCCTTCCTCTTATATCTCTATACAATAATGCAATTGTGTCTAATAGTTTGTGCACTCTTCTTGCTTTCTCGGTATTATCTATTTCTATATCATATTCTTCATCGATGCCTATTTGCTCTAAATCAGCAGTTATAGTATATCGATAGTAAGATTTATGTATCTCAGCTTGTGCTATATTCATATTTTCCTTTATTCTATCTGCTAGTCCTTTATTGGTTAGAAAATCTAAATCTCCTTTAAATGTTTCTAAAGATATTGCATTTGAAAGTCTTACCTTAGCTGATCTCTTCTTTCCTCCTGTCCCCTTCATGGTTTTAAGATAACCGAAAAAATCTACTTCTGGATAGTCTTTTATAGTCGCATCTGGGTGAAACTGTATTACTTTTTTATCTCCGCTTCCCTCTGCTCTTACTTCTGCACAAGCTTCTCCAAGTTGTTCGACGATATTATATCTAATGGCTTGTCTTGATATATAAGTATACTGCTCACCTTTTCCCCTAGCTACTTTTTTCAATGAAGCTACATTCCCCACAGATTCTCCATAATTTGCACTTTCTGCTTCAAAAACCATAGATAATGTTAATCCTTTTGGTTGCATACCATTTTTCATTATTCATCTCCCCCATTCTTTTTCATACTCTCTTTCCCTTCTATTAACCCTGTAACAAAAGCATAGCCAATAGTTTTATATTTCTCATCGTCTTTTAAAGCTTCTAAAAATATACTAGGTACAGTCTTTTGTGAATATAAATAACAATTTAATAAAGTATCCATAAACATATCTTTGTTGTTAGTCTTCAAAGCATTAAGGAGTCTATAGGAAATTCCGTTTAATTTGTCCTGTGCCCCTTTCTCTTTATATTGCTCCCGTAAATAATACCCTGAGATATTGGCATTTTTTATAATATCTTTATCTGAACTTTTCATATAACCCATTCCCTCCAAACATCTAAAATTTATATTCAATATACTGATTAACTGTAAAGCATTAAATCTACAGTCTTTAGGATTAGATAGCTTATATACTAAAAGCTTTTGTATAAGTGTAAATAGATTATGATTATTTAAAATTCTGTTGATTACAAGCTCATAAATATTAAAATAAGTATTTATTTCTTTAAATCCACTATGGATTATATTATTTAAATCGCCTTGAGATTTTCTTATTATATATAGTGCTTGTTTAGATAGGATATTGAATTTATATTGTCCTTCTTCGTATCTGACGACTTGAATATCTGCTAGCTCATACTTCATTTTGTCTTGAAATTGTTCTTGAATGGAATTCACCAACGCTCTGTAAGTAAGCAACTTGTCAGTTCTAAATTCTTTCAGAATTTCACTTTTTACTTTGTTATTTATATTTACTGCATCTTGAAAGCTATTGTTGTCATTTATGTATATACCTTTATCGTATACATAAGTGATTCCCGCAGGGGTACAGGAAAGAACCAACTTGCATATAGGGCACACAGCAACATCATTACTAAAATTCCAAGTATGTGAGGATTTCCTACTCACATCAAACCCTATATTATTTAGAAAACTCAGATCATTTTTTAAGTCTTTTATACTTCTACCACAAGTAAAGCAATTGAATTTTTCACTAGTGGCTTTTTTAGTCATATATTTGTTAACGGGCTCAATAAAATAGTTTTGATAATCTAAATAAATATCTTTTTCCTTAGTTTGTGGGTTCAAGAAGCTAACTCCATCCCATGAATGCTTTATTATAGTGTAAATAACGTTTTTTGCTGCTAAGTATTTCCTATAATTATCTTTTTTACAGCAATTAATCATTACTTTCAACTGTTGGAATATATTTTTTATTTCCCCGACCTTATCTTTTATTGATTCTTTCTTCTTTATTTTTATTACTTGTAGTTCCTTTGCCAACTCTAACATATCTACTTCATCATTGATAATTTCGTATGCTGCTCTATAGCTATTACTACTTAAATAATATTTCACCACATTTTTAATGTAATTATTTAGTGATTCCAAGTCTTCTTCTTCAAAAGTTTCAAAATCATTGTCTTCATGATACTTGATTGTCCTTTCATAGGATATTATTTTAAAGTAGGATAAGTATGCTTGATACTTATCGATAAAATACCTAAAATACTTCTCTTCAAAGTTTTCTAATAAAGATACGTCAAGCTCCACATACTGTTCTGCATAATCCACCTTATCTCCTGAATGTTTTAACACATTGTATAGCCCTACTAAACCAGCATTATACAACCAGTCATTCATCTCTAACCTTATCTTCTCCCCCATCTCCTCACCCCCTTTTACACAATATCCACCATACCGAACCCACTGCTTCTTTTACTGCCAATACCGGCTTTATATAGATAATCTAAAATGTACGGCTGTCCTTTCATTTTTATGTTGGTTATATTAGAAAGCACTTCGATACCATAGTTTTTCACTTTAACTTCTTTGTTGTTCTGTGCTATTTCTATCTTTATATCTTGAAAATCCAACAGTCCTCGTTTTCCCAATGCATCTTTTACTTGATACTTTAGGTTTTCTATAAAAATAGCTTGTCCTTCTTGATTACTCAAGGAATGATACCATGTTTTTTTGTTGTTGCCGTTATGTTCTCTGACTACTATAGGACTTAGTGGCTTATAAGTAACCTCGTAGTTATGTACCAACTTCTCTCTAATAAGACTAATTTTTTGCAATGTCATAGTATTATTGATGATAGGGTAGCTTTTTCCTTTATTTTGTAGGATAGAATTGAAAAACATTATGCCATCTTCATCGTTATAAGATGAAAAATTTAATAAAATCTTCTTACTTGGAACCATAATTTCTTCTCTTAAAAATTTACAATTACCTAAGTATAAAGAGAAAGTAAAGTCTTTCTTTTTATTCTGTTCCTCCACATATAGAGCTTTGTAATAATTTTCACTGTATGAACTAAAGCAACTTTTGAGCAGCGATAAAATAACCCTATTTTTATCTTTAGGTATCATTTCATTTTCTAGTAAAATTTCTACACCAAATCGCATACTGTCACCTCCCTGAGTTCTATTATAATTTATAAATAGGAAATATAATGTACTATTTGTAAAATTTGGTTTAAAGGCTTAAAAAAATTAATCTCTAAGAGATTATTTATATAGATTTATGATTTTATTAATTTCTTCAAATATATCCTTTTTAAGCTTCACTGGTTCTAGCACCTCTACGCTGCTGCCCATGCTCATAATCCAAGTTTTTATTTCAGTATAGCCTTTGATTTCTGCTTGAAAATATATGGTGTTATCATCTATTATCGTTATTCTTTGATTTTTAGCAATTTGCTTTTCTTTTACGATTTCACTCATAGGATAGTATATTTTCAACTTAAGTTCTATGAGCTCATCATTGTATATTCCAAAGGATTTTTCTAACACTTCCTCAAAGTTAAAGGGGATCTTTTCATTAAACTTCTCTTCTAGTATTTCATATGTTATTATTCTAGATAATTTAAAAAACCTTATATCCTTTGCAATTCCGCAGTAACCGTAAAAATAAGTAGCTCCCTTATAATCAAAGATACCGTAAGGACTTACTAACCTTTCTTTTACCTCTAATCCATTCTTTTTTAAAGACTTATAAGTTATTTTTACTTTTTTATTTTGATTAATAGCCAAGTTAATATCTATCCATGCTGTCTTTTCTTTTTCTAAAGTTTCATCGGATTCACCCATAACTTTGTTATAATAATATACATTGTCTGTAGGTTTATGAGCATTTAGTATTTTATTAGCCAGAATCTCAAATTTTGAACTATAATGATATTTACCACTTTTTATGGCTTCTGTTGCCATTTTTAATGTACTCAACTCTTCCATAGCAAGATGTATTCCTTCTAAACTTCTTTTATTCTCTAAGTAATAACCCCCATCTCTTCCTAACCTAGAACCTATGTATATCCCTGCCATTTCCAAATCCTGCTTATACTTTTTTACCATTCTAGGACTTACTTCTAGTTTTTCTGCTATTTTTTCAATCTTCATCATATCTTTTACTTGAAGCAAAAAGTACATATTTAACGCATTTGATATTTTAGACACCTTCACCCTCCTTTTAACATAAAAGTAACTTTCATAAACTATTTTGTTATAATAATATTCTTGTTCTTAATACCATTTTCCTCCTATATATGTAAATAGTTTCTAATTTCTACACTTTAAGAGCTTTTTATTCCTTCGATTATCAACGTTTTTCTCTTTCTGAAAAGTAGCATTTACTTTTTTCATCATCATACGAAATTTGTTAAAACTTATTCGATAGAAAATTTTCAATGAGAAAAAGCTTAAAATGAAACTACCCACCACTTACACAAAGCGTTAGAAGTGGTGGGTAGTTTACTATTCCTTAATCAATATCACCCTTGCTGGTGATGCTTCAACATTTCTTATTTTTAGTGGCAAAACAACTAAGGTATATTCACCTTCCACTATCTCTTTTAATCTTAGTCCTTCTATAATCATAATATTTTTACCTAATAGGGTTCTATGGGTTTCGTACTGGGGTTGATCCCTCTCGATTCCTAGGGAATCAGTTCCTACTCCTACAATACCTATATCCCTTAGATATTCCGCTCCGCTCTTTTCTAGGTATATAAATTGAAAGTCAAATTCTTCCGTAAAAGAATTTTTTGTTTTGAATAGGATAAAATCTCCCTTATCAATATCTTTTTCCTCTAATACATCTCTTGTGATTTTATCTTCTACATAGGTTAAATCTAGCACTTTGCATTTTTTTACGAGATGTTCTACATTATAGCTCTCCATCGTCTCCCCATCCTTCAGCATATGTAAAGGAGCATCAATATGGGTTCCCGTATGCATCCCTATAGTTATGGCAGATTCATAGGTTCTACTGTTACTATGGTCTGCTTTTACAGTAATTTTAGGTTTGTTTTCTTCCCTATTTTTATATACCATCATATCTTCGTAAATTTCCATTGAAACATCGTAAATTTTCATCCTTATCCTCTCCTATATATTGATCCAGCTTCGTTTGTCTTTATTTAACAATATGTCTGCCTCCTTTGGTCCCCAAGTACCTGCTCCATAGTTTGGAAAATCTGGCTTCTGATTTCTCCATGCCTCCAAAATATTATCAACAAATCTCCATGAATATTCTACTTCATCCCATCTAGCAAAAAGAGTAGAATCTCCCCTCATCACATCATAGATTAATCTTTCATAGGCCTCTGGAGAGTTTATACCCATTCGACAGTTTTGACAAAAATCCATTTGCACTGGAATTATTTTTTGCTGCGTACCCGGCTCCTTTGCATTAAATTGGAAAAATACACCTTCTTTAGGTTGAATCCTTATTACCAATAAGTTTGGCTGTAATGCTTTCTCCTTAAAATATAATATATTCTCTATCGATTTAAACTGTATGATAATTTCAGTAGACTTTTCTGGCATTCTTTTTCCTGTTCTTATATAAAAAGGGACCCCTGCCCATCTAAAATTCTCTATAAATACCTTCAATGCAACATAAGTTTCTGTGTCAGAAATAGCAGAAACCCGATTTTCTTCTCTATAGCCTAAAAAACTTTCCTTATCCGATTGACTAGCTCCATATTGTCCACGGACAGTATTTTCTTCTATATTTTCTTGTGTTATTTTTTTAAGTGCCTTTAGCACCTTTACCTTTTCATTTCGAATAGATTCCGTATCTAAATCATTTGGAGGCTCCATACCGATAAGACTTACCAGCTGAAGCATATGACTCTGCACCATATCCCGCATTGCTCCAGCCTTCTCATAGTAGCCCCCACGATCTTCTACCCCTACCTTTTCACTAGAGGATATTTGTATACTGTCAATGTATTTGCTATTCCATAGGGGTTCAAAGAACATATTTGCAAAGCGTAGCACCATAATATTTTGCAACATCTCTTTTCCTAGATAATGATCAATTCTGTAGGTGTTTTTCTCCTGAAAAACCTCTACAATTTTACTATTTAAATACTGTGCCGATTCTAAATCCTTACCGAAGGGTTTTTCTATCACCACTCTATGCCAAGTTTTCCCTTCTCTCTTTATCACGTAACTATGTAGTTTATCAATGATGGGTTCAAAATTTTCTGGTGCCACCGCCATATAATAAATTCTATTTCCCTTGGTGTTATGTTTGTCATCTATGCTTTTCAAGCTGCTCTCAAGTTCAACATACTTTTCATTTTCCAGAAAATCCATACTCTTATAATAAATTTTATGACTCATGTCATCCCATATTTCTTTCTCCATAGGAAATCTTGAAAAGCTTTTTATTGCTTTATAGGCCTCTTCCCTGTAAGTTTCGCTGGTTTTATTTTTTCTGCCAATGGCCATGATAATAAAACTCTCTGGCAGAAGCTTTTGGTACTGCAAATTGTAGATGGCAGGCAGTAGTTTTCTATGAGTTAGGTCGCCAGTAGCGCCAAATATGACTAGAGTACAGGATAAATCCAAGTTAGTATCCATTTCCTTCACCTACTTCCTAATGTGTTACTTCTTTTCTACATGATGTCCTCCGAACTCATTTCTTAAAGCAGCTATTACCTTGCCTGTAAAGGTATCTTGCTGTTGAGATCTATATCTTACAAACAATGAATCTGTAATAACAGGGGCTGGCACCTGGAGTTCTAAGGCCTCCTGTACTGTCCACAATCCTTCTCCTGAAGAATGAATTATTCCCTTAATGGTTTCCAACTGTGGGTCTTTTTCAAAGGCTCTTTCCATTAGTTCCATAAGCCATCCACGGATAACAGACCCATGGTTCCATACTCTAGCCACCTCTTTGTAATCAAGATCAAATTGACTTTTTTCCAGAATCTCAAAGCCTTCCCCCATGGCCTGCAGCATACCATACTCAATACCATTATGAATCATCTTTACAAAATGCCCTGAACCATTTTTGCCGGTATGCAAATATCCTTTTTCTAAACATACATCTTTAATGATAGGCTCGATCCTTTTAAATATTTCCTCCTCAGCCCCTATCATCATACATGCCCCATTTCTTGCTCCTTCTACCCCTCCACTTGTTCCAACGTCAACAAAATGAAGATTCTTTTTCTTCAGCATTTCATATCTTCTTAAGGTATCCTTATAATTGGAGTTTCCTCCATCTATGATAATATCTTCGTTATTTAGTAGAGGAATCAAAGCTTCTATCATCTCATCCACTGGATCACCAGCTGGCACCATCAGCCAAATGATTCTAGGAGTACTTAATTTGTTAACTAGCTCTTCAATGCTATATGCTCCTACTAATCCTTCTACTTCCCCCTCCTTGATCTTCTCAGAGGACCTATTGTAGGCTACAACCCTATGCTGATGATCTTTTATGTTAAGTGCAAGATTATATCCCATTTTTCCCAAACCTATTATTCCTATTTCCATCATATATCACTCCTGTCTTTTATAAACTTACAGTTGCTTTGATTATTATATTTATTCTCCTGTCATTATATTCATAAACAGACTTTTATCCTATCAAACAAACCAGAGTCTTCCTATAGATTATAAACCATCAGGACCACCTATAAGCGGTGGTCCTGATTTAGGATCATTGATCTACTGATTTTATATTAGTTTTAACTTCTTGTCTATTTTTAGTTCTTCCTGTAATCTTTCTCGGATTTCCTTCAATATCTCCTCGATATCTTCTTCTGTTTCAATGATTTTTGTTCCATGAAAAATATTGGCCATGCTAATATTCTTCACTGTTTTGTCCTCATATTCCTTTAGAGGCTTCCCACTGAAGAGATCTAGAGCTTTTTCTATTTCTTCAAAACAACGGGTTTTTAGTCGATTAGATTCTTCCTTCATGGCAATTACCTCATAAAAATTGTCTGCCTTACCTAATCGCTCTAGAAGATTATCAAACTCTGTTTTCAATTTACTTTTCAGCTTTTCTGGAAAGTTTTGCAATGTTGAATCATCTAATACTCTTTTAGCATCATTTTTGATAATGCTTCTAATGGGCTTACGTTCCTCTTCAAGAAGCTGCTGAAACTTATCAGTAAATATTTCAATAAATTTTGCCAACTTATGAATTTCAGAGTAGGGCTCTTTCGATTTTACTATCTTTTGAATTTCTCCCACAACTTTAATTATATCTACATCTACCACATAGGTTTTATTTCTCTCATAAATTTCCAAATTCTGTAGGGCCTTATCGAACTGTTCTTTCTGGTTTTTAAAGAATTTTTTTATATTGAAAACATCTTCTTCATAATCTAAGAGCTGGTCCTGTAGTTGGTATGCTTTTTCGTAAAATTCTCCAGTGTTTTTGGTTCTTATGATTTTTTCAAACAGATTTTTTCCTCTTTCCAAAACCTCTTTGCCAGGATAGACGTTGTTTTTTGTGTATTCCTCTAATAAGAAGTAGATTCCGTAATCATTTGCACTTATAGCTTTGCTGCTTAACTCTTGCTGACATAGTTTTTTGAATTGATCCATTAGCCCCTCTTCATCACTTGGCATTGCAGCAAAGCCAAATATTTCTTTGGCTAAGCTTTTAACATTATTCATATACTTAACAGGTGTCTTAATCCTTTTTTCTATTAGCAGCCTCTCCTGATCATCTCTTTTCATTAAATAGCTCATGAGATTTTTATGGGAGGTACTCAAATATTCATTTTCAAGCTGCAATTTCACTTCTCCAGCTTTAAATAGTGTCAGTAGAACCGCTATAATATCCAAGTCCCTCCATCCATAAGGTGCCTTTGTATATAATGTAATAGTAGATTTCATTGTCATGGTGATGTTTCGTTCTGTATTTCTTTCAATATATCTATTCATTTCATCCACCGCTAACTTGTTGGATACATCCCCTACAAGCCTCTCTTGCATATCGCTATCCAAGAGTATATCATCAAGGTCTTTGCTGGTTTCTGCAAAGGTAGTGATGTAATTTAACTTGCTATACATGCTCTCTATTAATAGTTTAAAACCTTCGTTGATTCTTTCTACAGGATTCTTAACTTTAACAGCTAGTTTCTGTGCATTAGCATAGATATCTGCTGTCCTTAAAGCTTCAATTAACAGAGTCCTTATCCGCTCTTTTCTCTCTGCTACTTCTCTGGACTTTGCAATCTTTATCTCTTCCATCTCAGAAGTAGAAGCTGATCCACCCTTTCGCAGAAGGTAGGTTTGTATCTTCAACACCTCCTCCATTTCTTCTAAGAAAGTTGTATCCATAGGAAGTTTGAGAATCAAATTATTTTCCCTCGCTGCCATCATTTTTAGTTCTTGACTTGTTGTAGCATCAAAATAAGGAGTTATAACCTTAAGTCCGATTTCACTTTTTTGTGAGGAGAGAAATTTATCATCTATGATTTTATTGAAGTCAAAGGAATATGTAGAACTATATTTATATTTCTTTTCGTTGTAAATTCCCTCAAATATTTCTTCCCCTATCTTTAATAGAATTTCACTCATATCAATAGGAATATTTTGAATCTCTTTCTTTACATTTTGTTCTTCTTGAGTCAAAAATATATATTCATTGCCATTTTTATGGATAAGAGCTTCTTTCATAAGCCTTCTTAAAGATCCTTCCACTTGTTTTTTGAGTTCTATTTTATCATCATCTATATGCTTTATCATTAGGATTGCTATATTTTCAATGTTTGAAGGCATTTCCTTTACATGTTTGATCAAAAATAATATTTTTAGTACTTCTACGTCCTCTTTTGTTAAGTTTTCATGATCCTCTGCTTCTATGATTGCGGTTCTAACGTTTACATCCAAAAATGCTTCCACTGTCTTATAGAAGGCTGAAAAAGGTATTAGGGTACCTATCTCTTGATTGGCATACATAATAGCGGACTCTTGAAATGCACTTAGTAAAGATCTTTCTCCTTCCGATAAATACTTTCCACTGACTCCATGAAGTCGAATCCCTGTAAATACAGACTGCAGTAAATTAAACTGATAGGGTACAAATGGATATACCTCTAAAAAATCTTCCTCTGATTTGTAAGCCTTCATCTCTGATGTATCTGCTGAAAAAGTAATCAAGTTTTTCAGAATTGCTTTTTTGTCCTGATAAAGTAATCTTAATGTATCTTTTACAGCATCTTGTTTACGTAAAATTCTTTTTCTGATTACTTCATCTACATTAGCAGAGGATAAATTCAGCCTAGTACTAAATCTCCCTTGAATTTTAGAGAAGTCACTGCCTTTTGCTTTTGTAATGGAATCTATGTCCTGCTGAGAAGTAACAATTACCCAAGCCCTACCCCCACAATAGCTACCTAAGTCCTCCACAACAGTTTGTAGATTTAACATCAACCCTACATCATCACCAATATACTGACCAATTTCATCTGCTAAAAATACTACATGGTGATTGTTGCCTTTAGATTCTATGTATTCTTTTACCCGACTTGCAAACTTCTCTACGCTCAAAAAATAAGCATTCTCAGCCTTATTATACCAATCCCTAGCTGCATCTTCGGTGATTTTAGTAGCTTGTACCAAGGCTTTTATGATGTTGTCTTTCTCAAAATAAAAGTTCTCTCTTGATTCCTTCCACTTACTGCCAGAGGCTTCTTGGAATTTAGATTGAAAAGCTTCATAAGTGCCGTCCTTCGTCATCTGTCTTTCTAGTTCTGCAACCCAAGGTAGTGCCCCGCAAAAACCCTGCATTTCATCAAATACCTTCATAAACACCTTTACAATAGCGTCTTTACTAGATTTTGAATTGAAGTCTGACTTCGAATCTATATTAAATAAAATCACATCTGCACTTGTATCTCCTGCGATTTTTAGATCCGCTAATATCACAGCATCTTCTATCTTATCATCAAAATAACCAGTAACCTTCTTGCCTTTAATCTCTTTATTTTCTATAAGGTAAGATAATATTTTTAAAAAATGGGACTTGCCACTTCCAAAAAAACCAGAAATCCATACACCCATTTTATCAGTATAGTTGTTGACGCCTTCTTTATAGGCTTCAAGAAACTCGCTAAAATGTTTAACCAACTCCCTTGTTACTACGTATTCTTGAAGTTCTTGATAAACAACACTATCATCCTCTTGACCGATCTTAATGACGCCTTTAATATCTCTTTGTATATCTTTATAAAAGATTTCTCTAAGCTGCATTATTTTCTCTCCCTTTTCCTCTATATAAATCATTTGAAATTCTATCCAGTATATAATCATCTAATACTTGTATTCTATGAATAAAGATTAAAGCATTTTTATAGGTTCATTATAACATTTGTGCTTAGTGTTGTCCTATGTTTCATAGGTCTAATACAAACTTATAGCAATGGCTTTTGCAAAAAGCGTAATGAGGAACAAAGATGAATAACTTTGTTCCTCATTATGTTTCTCTTCCTAGATTTTCACTTACCATGACACAATGTTGTTATGAATCCAACCTTCTTCCCCTTCTTGTGTTCTAACGCTATACCATGTCTCTCCTGTAGATTCTTCTATATCTTCCCCTAAAAACTCTAGAAAAGTGCTGTAGGGCACTACCTGTAGTACTTCATAATGCCTCCCAGGACCTGTTCTAATATTAGCATATTCTGCATCTACAGTAATATACTGTCCTAGGCTGTTCATGTGTTGTTGAAAGTCTCCTTGACTCCTCCAGACTACAATACTGCTATGAATCCAACCTTCTTGACCTTCTCCAAAACTTATCCTATACCAGTTTTCTTCCTCATCTATTTCCCAGTATTCTTCTAAAAATTCTAAGTATGTATTATAGGAAACCACCTCTAACACCTCATAATCAATACTAGGACCCATCCTTATGTTTGCATTCTTCACAGTGACAGCCAAGTACTGTTTTTCTAGCATTTCGTTATTTTGAAAAAACTCCTGCACTATTGGAATCAAAGGGGTTTTAAAAGCTATGACGGCACAAAAGCTTACGAGTATCATCCAGACCATAAAACTTGATTTTACAATAACCGTACATTCACTCATAAAATTTCCATCTTCAGTAGCTACTGTTATAGTGGTTTTCCCACCCTTCAATCCTTTGATTAATCCATTTTCATCGATTTGTATTACCGATGGCTTACTGCTGGTGAAGTGATATGCTTTATTGGTGGCGTTCCAGGGAAAAACTGTGACAGCTAGGTTTTCTTCTTGGCCTTTTTTTAGCACAATTTCACTTTTATCGAAGGTGATTCTCTCTACTGGGATAGGTTTCACTTCGATATTGCAGTAGGTACTATAATTTCCATCTTGGGTAACTGCCATTATCATGGTTTTACCTATCCCTCGGGCTTTTACATTTCCCTGCTTATCTACACTAACAATAGTAGTATTTTTAGATCTCCACTCAAAATGCTTATTGGTAGCATTAACAGGAAGAATATTAGCGGTAAGCTTATCGCTTTCTCCTATCTTCAATACAAGGTTGACGCGATTAAGACTTATGCCTGTAACATGGATTACGGGGTTTGTTGTGGGAAGTTTACCCTCTACTTTAGCCTTTAGCTTTACTTGGTAATCAAGACATTGCTGATACTTATAATCTAATAGATCCGTCTTCATCACCTGCTGTTTTTGTTCTATAAGTTTTTTGCACTCCTGGTATCTACCGCTAGTAAACAGAATTTTTACCTTTTCAAAAATATAGTTTCCATTATCGTTGCTAAATTGAATAGCCTTATCCACTTCCCTCAAGGCTTCCTCAATACTCTCTCTTATTAGTGCCTGTTCAGCCCTTTGTACATACAGATTAGGATTCGTATCCTCAACCTGTTCAACACTTTCTATTTTTAAATTCCCAAATGCACTTGCAAAAGTCATATTCCCTATCCCCTATACTGAAATTCTTGAATGAGTTCCCTTTCGGCATTAATCTTATCTAGCACCTTTGGGTCGATTTCATGAACAGAAGCTTCAGCACTTAAGGTAACCTTATCGTACATATTATCTAATTCGTTTCTTTTACTCATAATCACCGTCCTATTTCTCACTCTATCCATCACTCTATCTATTTTAGAAACAGCTCTATGCATTCTATTCCTTGCATTGTATCCAAGTCTTTTCTCCACTGCATCTGCGGCTACATTGTTCAGCCAGTTCTTTATATCATCCCAAAAGCTAGTCAACACGAATGCCGCTATTGCTCCTGCAATTACCCAACCTATAATCATTTACTTTCCCTCCTCATAATGCATTTCTATCAGAGCCCTTACGCCTCGTGACGAGGCTGCATAGGATAATAGATTTTTTATCCTAAAGGGGCCATAGGGCACGATTTCATCTAACTTCGTGAAGTTTAGGACATCATCATCTAATAGATGAATTTCTTCCCCCTGTTTTATATATTCCTGTAGGTTCATATTTTCAGCTAAAAAACAGTTGTTTAAAATAGACTTTTTGATAGCATTGATGGAAGCCTCCATACTGTTGCAAATCAAATATCCAAAACAATCTGAAGTATAGTAGGCTACCCTACTCCACTTATACATAATCATTTTCCAATGGGTGGCCAACTGTTGTGACATAGGCAGTAAACTACTATTTTCTAAAACCTCCAATAGCTCATTAATCATAGTATTATAGTAATTATGCTTTAGATAGATATCACAGAGTTCCCTACCAAGTAGAAAGGTCATCTCTGCCTTAGTAAAGTCTGTAACAGTTTTAGCAGAAATTTCGATCCAAGGTTCATTTACTCCTTTACTCTCTACCCCATAATAAAAATCCTCATAAACATACATACAAGGTGCTGCCATTCCCAGTAAATCAGAAATCCTCTCAGCAATATGGTATAATTCTGGAAACTGATGTTTTGTGACCTTCACCGTCTTCCCCAATAAATCAGGTTTTCTCATTTTCTCTGTATAGTTTTTGTAATGGTACATCACATCTTCATCAAATACTACTGTATGTATCATTTCCTGTAATAAAATTTCCTCTAGTGGATGGATAAATAAGTCTTTTTCTATCATGTTATCACCTACTTAAAGGAATTAATTCGGTTAGAAACATTGCCATTTTTACCGAAATAAGTGACTTTTTTCCCACTTTTTAGGCCCACAGAGATGCACTGACCTTTACTAAATCTTGTAGTCATATGGGGTCCTTTAAAGGTAATTCCACCGGCGGGACCATCTAGATAGGTAGTCATATTCATAAATTGATTGCCAGTTCTTATGGAACTAATACCTCCATTTTTTTTCTTAAAGTAAACGGTTTTCATCCTAGTTATCCCTCCAAAAGCGTTATTATTTTTTCTTGAATTTTTTCTTCTACCTGCTGCTTGTTTATTTTATATACTTCCTTTAATTTCCTGTGCACTTCAATATCTTCAGGCTTCTTTTCACAAGCTTTTTGAAGAAATACTACCGCTTTATCAAATTGCTGAAATTCATACAAAAGATAGCCATATACCTTATTGATAAGATAATGTTCTAATAAACAGTTCTTATCTTTAAAATAACTGTAGAAATAGTTAAAAGCGTCTACCTTGTTGCCCTTTTCATACTCCTTTAATCCATATAAACAAACTATAAAATCTTGTTTTTTGTCCTTCAGCAAATTTAAGCACATATCAATGTTCTTCATATTATTAGAAGCTAGAAAAACTAATTCAAGATTAATTTCCTGCTGTCTTGCCATCAGTTGCCCTAGCTTTTCTTTTATATATTGATCCTGTGTATCATGGCTTTCAAGCAAGATATCTACTTCCTTACAAGCAAAGTCATATTCCTTTTTCAGTTTATTGATCCTTGTATGAATCTTTCCATCGTCAAGAAAAGATGTTTCATCCCAAAGATCAAAGTTATCCACTGAGAACTTTTTCACAAACTTCAGCTTAGCGTCGTTATAGCCTTTAATTATTCCCTTAATTACTCCTCGATCATTATGCTCCACGGTGAATTCTCCTTTTTATTGTAGCTTTGCTATCTCCTTTTCGTACTCTTCCTGAGTAATAACCTCATGGTTTATCTTAAAGTTTTCCATACCTGTATATCTCTTTTTTATGTATTGATAGGCTTGGTCAAAGTCTGCTATTTCTACAGTTTCTCGTCGATTTTCTAAAGAAATAACAGCTGCATACAGAATCATATCCTTGATATCTGCTCCTGAGATATCTTCATACTTCTTTGCTAATAGAGCTTTAGTAACTTCTGCTGACAAAGGAAGTTCCTGGGGTAGATGGGTTTCCCATATCTTTTTTCTTCCTTCTTCGTTAGGCAGTCGAAATTCAACACTGGCTAAAATTCTTCTTTTAAAGGCTTCATCATAATTGCTTAATAGATTTGTGGTGAAGATGATCACCCCATCAAACCTTTCAATTTCTAGTAACATTACACTTCTAGTAATATTTACACCATAATCCGCTGATTGACTGACACTAGTGAGTCTTTTCCCCAAAAAAGAATCCGCTTCATCAAAAACCAAGACACCATCCTCTTCAATCGCCTTTTTAAATAGATTTCTAATATTTTTAGGCGTTTCTCCTACATACTTTGACTCTAGCTCAGCATAGTTCACTAAAAACAACTTTTTTCCTAATTTATGTGCAATAGCTTCTGCCATCATACTTTTTCCAGTACCTGGGGGACCATAAAAATTAAATACAGAAGCTCTACCGTTTGGCATTATTTTTTTTAGACCCCACTTATCAAAAAGCTTCTCTCTATGAAATACCATAGCTAGAGCTGATTGAATTTGTAGTTTTTCCTCTTCATTAACGTATACATCCTCCATACCCCATCGTGGGGTGAAGGAGAGAATACTTTCTTCCTTGGAATTTTCCTTGTTTTTTTCCTGTGGCAAAACCTCTTCATCTTCTCTAGAAATAACTAGAGTTTTTGGAAACTGATTGTATTTAGTAACATTATTTCTTAGTGCCTTATAAATCTCTTTTAACATGTTATTAACGATAGGCTCGTCTAACAATACTTCCTTGCCTTCTACATTAGCAAACAAAGCATCCTTAATTACAACTTTGCAGCTATCCTTTTCATTAATTTTGAAACCCTTCACAATGGTCTTTTTAAGGATTTCCTCTGTAACAATTTCTTTCTTGTCTTTAAAGGGAATCATATTTACGGCTCCTTTCTCTTTAATAGTCCTCTTGCATTTTGAATAAGCCTCTATCATTCCTTCATTTCTGCTTGGCATATTGTTAAATTTCGACAATTTATTTGAATTTCCTTCTATCTCTCTTTTTTTAGGCCAACTTTATTCCTTTTTAAGTGAAAAACATCCCCGCTTAGTATCAAAATATCTTATCTATTCATCAGCGAAAACAATACGCAGTATAACGTTTATGAAATAAAAATAGGAATTAACCTGCACAGACATCAACAGGAATTCCTATTTTTTTACTTTATTATTAATAATTTAATTAAAGCTGTTTTATACGATTTCAATATAATAGACATCCGCTGTTTAAGTGCTTTCTCTGTCATATAAAAAAGTCCCCTTATACTTTTAAAAAAAGATCTTCTCTCAGCAAGTTTGTGAACCCTATCATAATTAAAACAACGGTGCACAGGGAACTGTTATCAAAATTATTGTATTTTCAAAAACAGTTCAAAGTAATACATAGTTATAGTCATATAGTCATCAAGCTATTTACCACTTTCACTGCCTCCACCGCGTTTTTTCCATAACCATCTGCTCCTATCTTTTTTGCAAATGCAGGGGAAATAGGCCCTCCACCTACAACCACTTTAACATCACTGCGCAAACCCTCTTCCTCCAAAAGCTCTACAACCCTTTTTATATTTCCTGTAGAAGTAGACATCAAAGTAGAAAGTGCAACCACACTTGCTTTCTTCTCCTTTACTGTTTCAATAAAACGAGTAGCAGGAACATCACGTCCTAAGTCTATTAGTTCATATCCAGCTGCTTCTAGCATGATCTTTACCAGGTTTTTGCCAATGTCATGGGTATCTCCCTCCACCACGCCAATTACTATCCTGCATTTTTGCTGAGAACTAGCTTCTTCTAAATGGGGGCGTAAAACATCAAGACCGTTATACATAGCATCTGAACAAATCATTAGCTCAGGAATAAAGTATTCTTCCTCTTCATATAAATTTGCTGCCTTATTCATCCCATCTACTAACCCATACAAAATTCCATCCATAGCGGGATAACCAGATTTTATGTATTCTTCAGCGATTGAAATGACTTTTTCATCTTCCATTCCCACTACACATTTTGACAGTTCTTTAAAAAACTCTTCCTTACTCCTCATTGACATCCAGTCCCTCCTTGTTTCATTGATCATGTTATTTTCTACAATCTTCTAGCATCTTTATTACCCTTTCAACATCTACAGGGTATCCCACCTCTTTGACGGTATCCATCATCATCTGTATGTTGTCAAAAGGGGTATCCACAGGAAGGCTGCATCCAGACATCACCACATAACCTTTAGGAGAATCATAAGCATCTAAAATACACTCCAGTGTTTTTATACGAACCTCTAGGGGCGTTCCTGAGTGCATGATTCCACTAGGATCTACATTTCCTAATAGCTTAACATCATTACCGATGACCCTCTTACAGTCTTTCAAACTGGCAACATTATCAATACTCATACCCCCAATCCCCATGTCTGCAAGATCCCTCCAGATCTTATCCGTTTGTCCACAGATATGCATCACCACTTTTGTAGCATTATAACTATCAATAAAGTCAATCAGTTCCTTAAGATAAGGCAGTGAGAATTCTCGAAAAACCTTTGGGCTGACAACTGTACAGGAGGACATTGGTTCAGATATAGTAGGGTTTAGCCCTATCTCCAACGCCGCTTTGGCATATGCTTTACAAGTTTCTAGAGAAATACGACAAAGCTTATGAAGTGCTTCTGGATTCTTGTGAATCAATTTCAACGTTTTATCAACACCAAACAGAAAAAATGCATTAGTAAAAGGTCCAACAATACCAGCAGAACATTTTATCTCATCCTTTGCTAAATCCCGAAGATATTTCATTGCATCTACATGTATCGGTAATCTCCCATCCTTGTAGGGATCAGCAGGACACAGTGTATCAATATCCTCTATACGAGAAATTGCAGGTTTTGCTAAGTCAGCTGTAGCATCATCAGGAAAAGTGACAGTTGCTCCCATGGCCTCTGCCCATGTGAACAAATCCGTAAAGATACGCATACTATCGCAGCCAAACTTACGATAAACTGCCATTTGTGCCTCAGCAATCGCTTTAGGATTGTAATTGAACTCAGAAATTCTACAACCATAGACTCTGGCAGCTCCATTTGCAATATTAGGATTACAAGGCAGCCTATCGACTTCCCTTCCATTGGCAATTGCTTCTGCTCTTTGGGCTGGGGTCATGGTATCTGTTGTATTCAGCATAAATCATCCCTCATCTCAGATTTATTTACATTCAACTAATGGTTTTTCAACGCCTTTGCAAGGATTGTAATTATATTAAGATCCTTGTAAAAAATATCAACAATGACTTTTATCTCTTAATTATTAATAGTCCAACGTAAAATTCTAGATTTTATCAAATCAAATAAGTACATAATACTGACCAATACAACCCCCATAAAGATAAATCCAACAATTACAAGGTCAAATCGTGCAAAGTCAGCGTAATACTGGACAAAGTAACCCATCCCGGAAGTGGCTCCAAACATTTCTGCAACTGTAAGCAATACAAAGGAAAATTTAAGTGCAACAGCACATCCTGAGAGTATGGTGGGAGAAGCTGCTGGCAGTATTATCCTAAACAATTTTTCGGCTCCTGTTATCTCTAATGTAGCTGCACTTTCTAAATGTTTCTTATCAATGGTCATTACACCATTAACAGTTGTACCTAATATCGGCCAAAATGCCCCAATGAATATAATGAATATAGAAGCACTTCGAAAAGATGGAAAAATATAAATAGCAAAGGGTGTCAAAAGAGTGGCAGGAACAGCACTGAAAGCGTTGATATAGGGGGTAATATTTTCTCTCAACACTCTTTTTAAGCCGATAACTACACCGAGACTTATCCCTAGACTTAATGCCATAACGTATGCTGGAATAAGCAATTTTAAAGAGCTTTTTAGTCCTTGCATTAACTGACCAAAATAAGAAAAAAAGGCTGGTACGATTTTGTTGAGTTCTGGAAATAGAAAGGAATCCAGTATGCCAAAAGTACTGGTTGCAAGATAGTATGAAGTTATTATTCCAATAAAAATTACAACCATCCCTAACCTATTGGTTACATATTCTTTTATATCAATATTTTTTAAGAAATGTAAGACATTATATTGAGGCTTTAAGGTTTCTTGTAAAAGGTAGGTTGGACCTAATTTATTTGTTGTATGTTTTTTCATACAATCACTCCTTCAAAATATGAATATTGTATTTAAACTTCAATCTTTTTTACAAAAGGTAGACTTGATATATCTGTATATCAAGTCTACCTAAGTTTGATTATGTAATTCATAGGCGCTAACTTAACACAATTATTACCAAAATTCTCTTGCACTGTCATCCTGAGGGTAGCGAAGGATCTTGGAATAACGAAGAATTTTGCTAATACTAAGATCCTTCGACTCCGCTTTGCTCCGCTCAGGATGACAAATTATGGTTTAAGTTAACGCTAATGTTATGTAATTGAGACTACAGGTTATTATTCTCAAACATCATTAACTTTTCCTTTAAAAACGAACTATTTGGATAGTCTCTCATCAAAGAATCCAAGGCTGCCTTGTAATTAGAGGTGTTTATATGGTCTTCTATATCAATAGTAGGGTCAATAATATAACCAAAGGACTGCATCTTCTTCCACATAGTTATTACGCTGTTTTTATATGGATCTGTTTCATAAATCATGTGGGGACTGAGTAAGAAGCTTTCTGCTGTTTCTACACTCATATCTAAATTTTCAACTGTTAACTCAACAACTCGACCCATATCTTCCTGCATAGCTTCTTCTGCCCTCAAATATGCTCGCAACAGTTTTTGCGCTGCCTCAGGATTTTCCTCAAGCCAGCTTGTTTTTGCAATCATACGACAGCAGGAATGGTTGGGCCACAACTCATCTGGCCATAATACAATCTTCATTCCAGCTTCAGCTATTTGAAGCTCGAAACCTGTGGATACCGCACCAAAATCTACTTCACCATTACGCACAGCTTCCATAACATCTGGATTTCTTTTCATTTCAACAAAGGTAACATCTTTTTCTAGGTCAAAGCCTGCATCATGCAAAATACCCTTTAGTACAATATCAGGGGTACCACCTCTCATGATAGCAATTTTTTTACCTCTAAAATCTTCTACACTATTGTATACTGTGTCTGGCATAGCAAAAACAGGTGTTGCACCGATAATCATATAACCGCCAAAAATAGTAAATTCTTGTCCATTAGCAATCTGGATTAATGGACCTCCAGTACCATAGGTAGAAATTACATCTACTTGGCCTGAACTTAGTGCAGAAAAGGCATCTGATCCATTGTTAATGTAAACAAGTTCAACATCAACACCTTCTTCTTCTAGATACCCCTTGTCCTCAGCAAGAAATTGGAATACCTGACCAGAGGTTGCCTGTGCAGCTAATCTAATTTTTGTCTTCTCACTAGCATCTGCTGTTTTAGAAGTAGTTGTAGAACATCCAACCAATAGCATTAGTAATGCCATTAAAAGTACTATAAGTTTTTTAGTTTTTTTCATTTTCATACTCCTTTACTGATTTTTGTTTATACAAAGACTATGGTAAAGCTATTATTGACCTTATATCAAAGCATAGCACTATGAATGATAAATAATGACCAGCACTACTGATAATTTGTTATGATAAATCAATATAGGTCTTTAGCATAGTCTATATATTTACCTTCATTTGAACCTCATTGTGTATAATCTTTATAAGTTGATTCCGTAACTCCATCACCTGTAAATCATCATGCATTGTTTTCCTATCTAAGTTTTTTTCCTTCTTAAATGAATAGCTATAAATAATCTTACTGGGAGATTGACCAAAAACAAAAATATCTGTTGCCAAAAGCAGTGCCTCATCCACATCATGAGTAACAAAAAAAATCGTCTTGCGATTCTCTGTTTCCTTCTTCCATAATTCCAAAACCAAATCTTGTAACTTAGCTCTTGTTACCGCATCCAATGCACCAAAGGGCTCATCCATCAAAAGAATAGGAGGATCAATGCTAAAGGCACGGGCAATTGCACAACGTTGTTTCATACCACCAGAAAGTTCCTTAGGAAGTTTGTCAAAAACTGCCTCATCTAACTCTACATCTTTGATTCTTTTTATGGCTTCATCTTTACGTTGTTTAGCGTTCATCTTCTTAAACTTCTGTTTAAGAGCAATCATAATATTTTCTCCCGCCGTCATCCAAGGAAAAAGCCCATAGTCTTGGAATACCACACCTCTTTGCAATCCTGCTTTTTTAACGGGCTCATTGTTTACAAGAATTTCTCCAGTACTTGGTTTCTCCAAGCCTGCAAGCAAACGCAAAAATGTGCTTTTTCCACACCCAGACTGACCTAGTAGACATATAAATGCTCCCGATTTCACTTTCATATTAATATCATCTAATATTACATCCTTATCATAAGAAAAGCTTAAGTGCTTCACTGATACATCCAGCATAAAATTCCTCCCTTTTCTGCTGCTTCTACATGATAATTTTTATGAGGGACCATTTAAAGTTATCACAGTTATAACCAACTTGCTAATTGATAATATTGATTATATAACTATAGCTCATTAATTTTTTCAATAATTACCAAATTTATAAATATAGTAAATCTTCTTATCTTCTAAAAAAGGAAAAATTTCATTTGTTATTTCCTTCTTAAAAACGCAGGAAATAAGTCTCTAGTTTTTCTAAACCTTTGATTAGGCGCCTTTTAAAATATTAGATAAAATTTCTCTGCGGATGAGCATTTCGTAGATTGTATTATGTATACAGAGATAATCTTTCATAAGTAGCTTTTGTCGAGTTTTGTCGAGTTTGATATTTTTATAACAATATATTATGATAGTTCTGTGGAAAGAACAGAGAAAAAATTGTTTTCTCAAAATTTTCTTAAATTAGCTGAATTTCAGCTTATAATTGCTTTAAAGCATAAATAAAAATAGCCAAAAAAGACTTCTAGTCATAAGCTATTACTAAAAATTCACCCAAACATCTAAAGGAGGACTCGTCAATATGTGTGAAAAACAAAACAAAGATTATATAGTAAAGGATACATTGCTTCAAGAATATGCTTCTATTTTTACAAAAAACAGTATCCCAGGTAAAGAAAATGGTGTTGCTCTTGAGAGATTTCAAGAAGCTTTAAAAAGCAGTAACTTTGGCGTAATAAGAAAAGTTGTAGAGAAAGTTGAAGAATTAACTGAATTACAAAAAGAATATAGAGATGCTTTTGTGAAAAGTAGCATTCCAGGTAAAGAAAGCAGCGCTGCTCTTGAGAGATTTCAAGAAGGTTTAATAAATGGTAACTTTGGCATATTAAGAAAACCAACAATGGAATGGAGTTATGAAGAAATTACTGCCAAAGCATCTTAATGATTATTAAGCAGCGGAGACAGTATACAATAGAATGTTTATAAAATAAAAATAGGAATCAACCTGCATATATCAACAGGAATTCCTATTTTTATTTTTTGCTTTTTATGGCAAGCTAATAAGTACACCAAATTCTAAATGCTTTTTTAGGGCTTAGAAGAATTTATCTTATAAACCTCCCAATGCTTTAAACTTGCACTTCCCCCTATGTTTATGGTATAATATCAAGTATTAGTACCAGGTGATAATGTATTAATAAAAATTAAGTCTCTTACATATGATAACATAAACTTAAGGAGGTTTTATAAACTATGGATATGAAAGAAATTAAGGAATTAATTTTGACAATAGACAAAACCAGCATACAGACAGTAGAAATAGAAAAAAGTGATATTAAGATAAAGATTGATAAAAGGTCTACAGATAAGAATGCCTCTTCAGCCATTGTTACAGAAACAAACAAAGTACAGGTAGTACCTACAGATGTAGAAATTGAAGAAAATAATATAGAATATAATAAGCCTTTAAATGAGGATGAAAATATTTATACAGTAAAATCCTCTATGGTAGGTACTTTCTATGAAAAACCTAGCCCCGATGCTCCATCTTTTGTAAAACCAGGGGATAAAGTAGAAAAAGGTCAGACCTTATGCATTATTGAGGCTATGAAAATGATGAATGAAATACAATGCGAATCAGAAGGTGAAATTATAGAAATATTGGTAGAAAACGAGGATATCGTTGAATACGGCCAACCTTTAATGAAAATCAGGAGGTACTAGGATGTTTAAAAGAATACTTATTGCTAATAGAGGGGAAATAGCGCTTAGAATCATCCGGGCCTGCAAAGATATGGGAATAGAAACTGTAGCTGTTTACTCAGAAATCGACGGAGATTCTGCCCATGTGCATATGGCAGATAAGGCAATTTGTATAGGGCCTGCCACATCCAAAAAAAGTTATTTAAATATCGATAACATAATAAGTGCAGCCCTTATTACAAAATGTGAAGCCATACATCCAGGTTACGGATTCCTCTCAGAGAACTCTAAATTAGTAGAGGCATGTCAGCTAAATGACATCAAGTTTATTGGCCCCTCTAAAGAACATATGGAGAAAATGGGAAACAAGTCTGAAGCTAAAAAAACAATGATAGAAGCTGGTGTACCCGTTGTCCCTGGTTCTGAAGGTTCTACAAATAAAGCTGAGGAGGCCTTCGAAGTGGCCAAAGCTATCGGATTTCCTGTTATCATAAAAGCTGTTAGCGGTGGTGGTGGCAGAGGAATGAGAATCGTACATTTGGAAAAAGAATTTATTGAAAAATTCAACATGGCAAAGACAGAATCTGCTACAGCCTTTAACGATGATGCTATGTATGTGGAAAAGTTTATAGAAGAACCTAGACATGTAGAGTTTCAGATATTAGCAGACCATCACGGTAATGTAATTCATCTTGGAGAAAGAGACTGTAGTATACAAAGAAGAAATCAAAAGGTTTTAGAAGAAGCTCCTTCTGCCGTCATAGATGAAAATTTGAGAAGTAAAATGGGGGAAATGGCTCTTAGAGCAGCTAAATCCGTTAATTATACAAACGCTGGAACAATAGAATTTTTGTTGGATAAATATAACAATTTTTATTTCATAGAGATGAATACAAGAATACAGGTGGAACACCCTGTAACTGAGATGGTAACTGGTATAGACTTAATAAAAGAACAAATCAGAATAAGCTATGGTGAAAAATTAAGTGTGACACAGAAGGAAATCCTCATCAATGGCCACGCTATTGAATGTAGAATAAATGCAGAAGATCCTAACGAGGACTTTAGACCTTCTCCCGGTGAGATAGAGGGATATTTTCCTCCCGGTGGTTATGGTGTTAGAATGGATAGCCATATCTACAGTGGTTATAGAATCCCCCCTACCTATGATTCCATGATCGGTAAACTTATCGTGTGGGGAAAAGATAGAAATGAAGCTATAGATAGAATGCGAAGAGCTTTAGATGAAATTGCAATTACTGGTATTAGTACAAATATTGAATTTCAAAAGCAAATAATAAACAATAAAAATTTCCAAGAAAATAAATTAGATACTTCCTTTATAGATAAAGAATTTTCTAATAATAAGCCTACGGGAATGGAGGTAATAGAATGTTAAAGGACCTCTTCAGCAAAAAAAAATATGCACCTATTGTTGTCTCCGACCAGCAACAGAAAAAAAAGTCCACATCTACTAATACTACAAAGCCAGCTCCAGTAAGCTCACAAAAGGTTGAAAAACTTAAAGGGATAGGGGCTAGAGATAGAATCAAGGAATTAATAGACGAGGGTACATTTGTTGAATATGATATAGAATTAAAATCAGCAGATCCCTTAAATTTTCCCGATTATGCCAACAAGGTTACAGCAGCCATGACCAATACCAATGAAAACGAAGTGGTAATTACAGGTGAAGGAAAAATTCAAGGACGATCCTGTATCCTCTGTGTAATGGACCCTAACTTCATTATGGGCAGTATGGGTTCTGTAGTAGGAGAAAAAATCACAAGAGCTATTGAAAAGGCTATTGAAAATAAACTCCCTGTTATTATTTTTTGTGCCTCTGGTGGTGCTAGGATGCAGGAGGGAATTTTGTCCTTAATGCAGATGGCTAAAACATCAGCGGCTTTAGCTAGGTTATCGGAAGAAGGATTATTGTATATTTCTGTCCTAACTGATCCAACCACAGGCGGCGTTACTGCTAGTTTTGCTATGTTAGGAGATATTATTCTTGCTGAGCCTGGAGCTCTTATTGGGTTTGCAGGTCCTAGAGTGATTGAACAGACCATTAGACAGAAACTTCCCGAAGGATTTCAAAAGGCTGAGTTTTTAAAAGCAAAGGGCTTTGTTGATAAAATCGTAGATAGAAAAGATATGCGAAGTGTTCTATCTAAAATTTTAAAAATCCACGCAGTAGGCGGTGAACAAATAGATGCTTAATATTTTGGAGTTTGAAAAACCCATTCATGAGCTTGAAGGAAAAATTAATGAATTAAAAAGTTTTGCAGACAAAAATAATATCAATCTATCTCATGAGCTTGAGGTGCTGACAAAAAAGCTAGAAGTGATGAGAAAGGAAGTTTATGAAAATCTAAGTGCATGGCAAAAAGTAAAATTAGCACGACTTCAGGAAAGGCCAAAATCTTTAGATTATATTGAAAGACTCATTACTGACTTTACAGAGTTTCATGGAGATCGATTTTATGGAGACGACAAATCCATCGTAGCAGGAATCGGAATCTTTGAAGGACTGCCTGTAACAGTAATAGGTCATCAAAAAGGTAAAGATACAAATGAAAATGTTAAAAGAAACTTTGGTATGCCCCATCCAGAGGGATACAGAAAAGCCTTAAGACTAATGAAGCAGGCAGAAAAGTTTAAAAGACCTGTTATAACCTTTATTGACACACCAGGTGCTTATTGTGGCTTAGCTGCTGAGGAAAGGGGTCAGGGGGAAGCTATCGCTATGAACTTGTTGGAAATGAGCAGGTTAAAAACCCCTACCCTCTCCGTCGTCATAGGGGAAGGTGGCAGCGGCGGTGCTTTGGCACTTGGTGTTGCAGATCGAGTTTGCATGTTGGAACACGCTATATACTCTGTAATATCCCCTGAAGGTCTTTCTAGTATCCTCTGGAAAGATGCCACCCTTGCAGAAAAAGCAGCTGATATTATGAAATTAACCGCTCAAAACTTACTCTCTTTAAATGTTATAGATGCTATCGTTAAAGAACCTTTGGGCGGTGCTCATAAAGACATAGATTATACAGCAAATAATATCAAGCAATATATCTCCAAAGAATTAAAAACCCTTAGAAAAATGAATACTGTAGAATTACTGGATACTAGGTACAAAAAACTTAGACAAATAGGGGTTTGGCAGTAAGTCCAGCAAGCTGAAACATCGGGGAAACAGATGCTCAGAGGTAAAGGCTTAACCCTGCAAGAAAAATCCAGATAAATAGACCTAAAACCTCCATACTAGTAATATAGAGGTTTTAGGTCTTTATAGTTAAAAATATAAACTTTAAATGGAAAATAAGAGACACTGAGTAAACAATCGCTCATATCCTTCTGATGCTCCCAGTTCCATATAATCCATTTTATTTGCTAATTCTTCAATTTCTTTTCTTGCTTCTGCAGACATTAATGCCATATAGGCCCCTGTTTTAGAAGCATTTCCTACATAGGTTATTTTCTCCTTGACTTCTTCTGGCAAAATTCCTGTTCCTACTAAACTCTCTGCTGGTAGATGTGCTCCAAACTGCCCTGCGATCATCACCTTATCAAGTTGATGCATAGCTATATTTGCCTGTTTTAGTAGAGCATAAAAACCTGAGAGGATAGCACCCTTTGCTAATTGCACCTGACGGACATCCCCTTGGGTAATTAACAGTTCTTCAGCACCATCCTTTAAAAGGAAGGCTCGCTTTTTCCCATCTACTTGAATCATCTCATAGCGATAATCTGACTCTTCTAGTTTTTCTTTCTTTATAAATGCCCCGTCTTTTTTTACAAGTCCTACACGGATCAATTCCTTGATAACAGATAATATGCCACTGCCACATATTCCTACGGGTTCTGCATTGCCTATAACTTTAAGTTCAATTCCAGCTTCAGTGATGTTTACCTCTTCAATTGCACCCTCTGCGGCCCTCATACCAGAAGTAATATTCATCCCCTCTAAGGCAGGACCTGCAGCACAGGAACAGGATAATAATTTTCCATGATTGGATAAAACGATCTCTCCATTTGTTCCAATATCTATAAATAGAATGTTTTCCTTTGCCTTATGAAGTTCACATACATAAGCGCCTGCTACAATATCTGCCCCGATATAGGATGAAACCGATGGAAGGCAATAAAGTCTTGTCCCCTGTGCTGCCCTTAAACCAACATCTTGGGCTAATATATTTTTTGATTTTACAAAAACTGGAGCGTAGGGAGACCTTCCGATGGATGTGGCATCGATTCCTAAAAGAAAATGCATCATTGTACAGTTTGCTGCCACAGCAATCTCATAAATGTTGCTTTTATTTATTTCAGATTGATTGCATAGGTCTTCAATCATTTCATTGATTCCCTTAACAATTGCATGCTGCAACTTTGTTTTTGCATCCTTTGGATTCTCCAACTCATAAGTAATCCTAGTAAGAACATCAAGACCAAACTGTTTTTGAGGATTAATCATGGAGGCTGTAGCCACTTCCTCACCTGTCTTTATATCAATTAATGCCGCTACAAGGGTGGTGGTTCCAATATCAATGGCAATGCCATAAAGAGAATGGGTAGTATCACCAGACTCGATACCAATGAGGTCATCATGGTGAAAAACCCCAGTGACTTTTCCGTAGGCAATTTCATGTTGCAATAATCGCCAATCAAGTTTTTGGATGCCTAGTGTAGCACATAGGGCATCCTCAAAGGAATCTTGCTTCTCTAAAGTTGGTTTTTCTATTTGGAAAACTTTTTTATGGATCGCAGGATGAAAGCTGAATTTAGGTAGATACCCCTTGGTAAGAATCTCATGCTTTCTTTCTCTTTGTAAGACTTCTATTGTAATGTCTTCTTGTGGTACTACAAGACAGGATAGTCTTATACCAGTATGGATTTCTTCTTGTTTCAGAAACTTCTCTTCTGTCTCCGAGATAGCAGGTAGTTTTCCTTCTAAAAGCCTGATTTTACATTTTCCGCAGGAACCTTTTCCATTACAGGGGTTATCCACAAAAACTTCATTTTCTAGTAATAGCTGTAATAAATCTTTATTCGGCACATATTCAATGGTTTTGTTTTTATTCTTAATAAAAATCTTAGGCATCGATGATGGCATCTCCTTTTTTTAAGGATGCTAACATTGATCTTACATTCTTTAATGGAGACTTCATCCCAAGACCACATGCAGGGGATAGGATATTTGCTCCGTCTTTTACACATTTTTGTGTTAACTCAGTGACCTTCCTAGGTTCGCCGAATTCAATGGTATAAGTACTGACGTTCCCCATTAGCAATCTCTCCGGTAGATTCTCTTTTGCTTCCTTCATACTGACGATGGAATCAAAGCTTAGAACATCACTTTTTATTTCGTTTACTTCCCCATAGACATTCTTCATTCGCCCGCATATATGCACAATAGTTCCTATATTTTCTTTTTGTACAACTTCAACAATTTTATTGATATATTTCACAGCAAATTCTTGAAACAGCTTTGGCCCTAAAATTTCACCGGTGCCGCTTGGATCGGAAATCCCAATAATATCTGCTCCTGCTTCTATCTGCTTTTTTGCAAATAAAATCAGTTGATCTGTAACAAAATCAATAAATTCATGTGCCTCATCATTTTTCTTTCTTAATTCTTTATAAAAAACAACCGGTTCCATGATGGAGCTTGCTACGCTAATAGGGCCAGTTAGATTGCCTATGATGGGTACACCCCTATCCTTTGACTTCAACAATTTAATGGCATCAAGCACTACTTTTGCTCTTCCCTGCTGAAAATTAATTTTAGAAACTTTTTTCCATTCCTTCACAGAACTCATCATATATTCAACTACATGAGGCTCATAAATGTTTGTCCCCATATCTACCTTTGCTCCAAAGTCTTCTGCTTCGATGGTCATGCAGAAGGGCACACCATAGTTTTCAAAGCAGCCCTTCTCATATACTGCCGTTGCCAAATCCGCCATCATCTCTGCATTCATATGGGCCTGTGGAAAGGTTATTTCAACCTCTTCTATTAACTCTGTTGTCACCATATTCATCATGCCTCCAGGACAAATACATGGTGGTCGATCAACACCTTCTCTGTTGAGGACCCTATTTAACCGTTCCTTTGGCGATAACATAGTTTTCACCTCTTTCTATGCTATATCCAGCAGGTTTTTTACCGTTTTCACTGCTTCAACTGCATTAGAAGCGTAACCATCTGCACCGATGGTATCAGCATACTTTTTTGAAATTGGTCCCCCACCTATTAGCACTTTTACTTGTTCTTTTAAGTCTGCTTCCTTCAGCAGTTCTATCACCTTGCCCATACCACCCATTGTTGTGGTCATCAATGTTGACATACATACAAAGGAAGCATTCACTTCTTTGGCCTTATCAACAAAATGCTGTAGTGGAACATCTCTTCCCAAGTCAAGCATCTCAAATCCAGCTGTCTCTAACATGATTTTCACTAGATTCTTTCCAATATCATGGGTATCTCCTTCTACTACCCCAATCACACCTTTTATCTTTTCCTTTTCTGCCTCCTCTGCAGGAAGATGCGGTCTTAAAACTGCTAACCCTTCATACATAGCATCGGAACATAGCAATACATCCGTAACAAAGTATTCTTCTTCTTCAAACAGTTGGCTTGCACGGTTCATACCATCCACAAGCCCCTCCATGATCCCGTCAAATATTGTATATCCTGCTGCTATATATTCATTACATGCCTCAATGACATCTTCTTCCTCCATATTCACTACACCTTCTGATAATCTTTTTAGTAATTCTTCCTTTGATGCTGGCATCTTTTTTCCCTCCAATTTATTATTAGTTGATTTTTAGATGAAATTTTTTGGGTCTAACGGCCACTTTCCATACTTTCTAGCAGAAGCCATAAATTGGTCAATATTTTCTAGAGGAACATCCCCCGAAAGGTCACATCCTGATGCCAAAATATATCCACAAGGACTATCATAGGCTTTTTGAATACAATCCTTCACCGCTAGGTCTACATCATTGGTGTTTCCTAGATACAACACCTCTACTGGGTCTACGTTTCCAAGGATAGGCACTTTACTTCCTGCCACCTGCTTTGTATAGGCTAAGTCTACTCTGTTGTCGATACTGAGCATATCACAGCCTGATGTCACCATATCTCCTACGATGGAAGTTGTATCTCCACAGATATGATAACAAACCATGCCCTTGGCATCGTGAATATCCTTCATTAAATCTATGGTATAAGGCAACACAAATTCTAAATATTGTTTTCGATGAAGAATAGTCCCGGATGCAATGGGATCACATAGTAGGATCACAGCTCCTTCTTTTATAAACTCTCTATAAATCATTTTTAATCCTTCATTACAGAAATTGATTAATTGATGCAATTTTTCAGGGTTTTTTTTCGTTGCCCTTAGCAAATTTTCTGTTTGATAGATACTTGCGGCGGCAGTAAAAGGGCCAGATATTAAAACCCCTGTTGGAACCTCTTTTCCTACTTGATCAATTAAAATTTTGGTAGCTTCTATATGCAATTGTAGCTTTTTATCGTTTTTCAGCTCTAGTTTTGACATATCCAGCTGATCTACATCATTTAGATTCTCTAAGGCATATTTCATAATAGCTGGTATTGAATCTTCAGGGTCACTCATCTGACTGCCTAAAGCCCCACCAACCCCATGTAATCCATACTCAATGATGGTTAAATCATTCCCAAACCTTTCATAGCAGGCCACCTGTGCCTTAGATTCGTTTACAGCACTCATTCTTTTTTCTTTATGGGTGATTCCTAAACCTAGTCCGGACATCGAGCATAGGACCGGCATGGCTAGTATCCTGTCCATAGGCTTTCCAGTCATAAATGCTCCTAAACGCTCATTTGGTGTCATTTGATCATCTTTATGCATTGTAATATCCTCCTCTATAGGTTCCACTAATGATAAAACACTTAAGCCAATTTAACGGTTTTTATTATCCCATTTTTTAGCGTAAATTCTTTGTTTTTAATACACATTTGTCCAACAAATTTTGTCTGACCAATAATTTTTACACAGGCTTCAGGATACTTCATTGGAGTACCTAAGTTTATGTCCTCCCATTGTGCTTTATCTGTTCCTAGAAGTGCAAAAGTAGTTTTGGGACAAAGTAGTACAATGGTTTCATCCCTAAGGCTTTCTTCTATACTTTTAAACAGTGGATAAGTAAAGATTTCTACCACTTTTTCTGCAAGCTTAGGACCTAAAATGTTTAACCCCCCGGTTGAATCCCCATAACTAATCATATTGACCCCTGATTTTTCAGCTTCTTTTACAAAGCGTAGTATTTCACTTCGAAATTTATCTAAAATGGCCTTCATGGCTTCAGGATTTTTTTTAAATATTTTAAAGATATGGCGTGGATCAATTAAAACATTCATGATGGTAAAAGGACCTGAAATATATAGGACTACATTTTCCCCTTCTTCTCTTAAATACTTGCAGGCTTTTAAAACTTCTGCTATACGGCCTATTGTATAATCAATTTCAGGTAAATTTAATATCTCCTCAGCAGTAGTGCAAATATAGTCCTTTGCTCTTGGTCCTATGTTTTCATCTCCATAGTTAATATTTCCACCCAAGGCTTCCCCCTCAAGGGTATGGCAAAAGGGCAGTTCACAAAAACTTGCATGATCCCGCTCTTTTACAGCAATGGCCAGCTGAGCCATGCTATCCCAGCTTTTATAGGCTTGGGGAAACTTCAAACTAGTTTTTTCTGCGATCTCTTTGCTCATACCTACAGAGTTATCATAGGTACATTCAAAATCAATCATTTTACTCATGCCAACGCCTCCAAACTATTGTTGAAACTCTTCGGCTATTTTTTCTTTATTTAAATTGCTGCCAATAACAGCTACTTTTGTTTGTTTAGTATTTTCTAAATATTTCCAGTAATGATGGTGTGGTGTAAAATCAAAGTGAACAAATCTCTTAGAATCAAGTTCTAAGATTCCTTTTGCTCTCAAAATACCACCGTATTCCTTATTTTTTAAAGCAATTAGTAGGTTATTCAACTCTTCTTCAGAAAAAACTCTTGGACTCACTATGGAGAAAGTACCAAACATCCTACTGGCAGGACTTAATAGGGACTTCTCCTTGGGATCAACACTGCAATTTTCAACAGTATTTAATATCTCAATGATTTTTTCTCCATCATAACCATACCAATCTTCCTTTAAAATAAAGGCTGTGGGATTGTTTAATCTTATTTGAGAAATGACTTTTTCTACTTCTTCATGATCCAATTTATCAAAATGGCTTAGAAAAATGATATGTGCATTTCTTATTTGATCTAAATAAAATGCACCAAAGCTTTCTAAATAATCGTCAAATGCACTTACATCTACAATCGTAATTAATTGATGGACGCTGATACCCATACTAGGCTTCTCAGAAAGTTTGCTACAAACCTTTACAATATCCGAGAGACTTCCCACACCTGAGGGTTCTATCAATATATGGTCCGGTCTATATTCTAAGGTCAGTTCTTCTATAGCTTTCTTAAAATCCTGTACGACGCTGCAACAGATGCACCCAGCATAGATTTCTTTAATAGGAAGCTGACCTTCCATCAAATCTCCGTCAATTCCAACATTACCAAATTCATTTTCGATTAAAACTGTCTTACCCTCCATGTTGGGAATAACTTTTCTTAAAAATGTAGTCTTCCCAGCTCCTAAAAAGCCAGAGATAATACTAATTTTTGTACTCAATGTAGACCTCCTTTGTAATAAAAGGGTTTATTTTTCTAATCCCACGACTGCTCATTTCAACACCTTTAACTTTAAAAAGCTCATATTTTGTCAATTCTCTATAATTCTAACACTTAACATGTCTAATATCTAATCGATGTTTTCTATTATGATATATGTGTGTATAGATATTTTCTATGAAGCTCAGCTGAGTTTAAAATCATTTCTATATTTATCATTGCAGTACTGCCTTTAAATCTTTAATAAATATCTATACACCATCAATATATTTCTCCATATTATAAATAGTAAAGGTTGTAAAGTATAGGGAGGTGTTTGTTTATGGAAGTTTTGCTTCTATCCATCATTGCAAAGTGTGGTGTATTCACCCATGTCCGAGAATTAGCTTTATCTATGCAAAAACATGGTGTTCAAGTCACTGTAGGATTCATCCATAATTCAAAAACCATACGCATGTTTAAATCAACGAAAGAAGACCTGCAAAATATGGAAGAATCTCTAAATGGTATCAATCATTTCTTTTATGAATCTGATGAGCATTTATTACAACAAATCAGCTGCAAACACATAGATTTGATACATGCTCATTCACCTCTGGTTTTTCCCACTACGGTACAGGTTTCTAAGAAGCTTAATATCCCTTTCATAGTAACACTTCATAGTGTATTGGATTGGAATAAGCTTTACCCTAATACAATCGCACAGGCAGAGTACATAATTGCCGTTGGCCCAGAAGCAGGAAAGTCTGTAGGTAAAGATTTCCAAGAAAAACTTTATACAATATTTAATGGTATTGATGTAGACTACTACAAGCCTTACAGCAATAAAACGGTAGGTGGACCCTTACGTATCATATGGATGGGTAGAACTAGTGGTGCAGCCGCAAGTGGAGTCAGTTGTTTAGCCAAAGCAATCCATATCCTCCAACAAAGAGGCATTCCTATAGAGACCAAGATTATTGGTTATGCTGTAGGTGCAGATACTAGTAGGCTGAATGTCTGTGGTTGGGTCCATGACCCCTTACCTTATCTACAGTGGAGTCATATTGTATTCGGTCGAGGGCGAGCCCTTAGAGAGGCGATGGCTTGTGGAAATGTAGGTTTTTTAATTGCTCAAGGTTATGGAGGAATGGTTCAGGAAAGTTGGTTTGAAAAGGGCAGACAGCCCCAGCTCAGTGGTTCACTAAAGCACGGATACTCAGAGCTCAGTATTTCTACAATAGCTAATGATATATTACATTTTCACAAACATCGTAACCAACTTACACGAGCGAGAAGCTTAGCAAGAAAAATAGCTGAAGAAAATTTTGATATAAAAAAAATGGTAGAACAAACTTATTCCGTCTACCAAAAGGCTCTTCAACATTACATTGGCAAAAAAAAATAGGATTACTAAAGAAAATAATACCCGTTCAGCTAATTTTGGGAAGCCTAGCGGGTGTTTTTAATATCTTTCATGAAATAAAACGCTATATTGCTAACTGGATCTCTAGTTCTTATACTGAAAATACTACTACTGAGACTCCTGTATCTATCATTAGGTTTTTGCTAAGTAAGCAGCGTAACTTAGTGGTGTAAGAAAAGCTCTTTCTACTGCCTCCTCACTAATTTCTTGAAAGATCGTTTTCTCTGGCTTACCATTGACTTCGATAATCCATAGTTTGTTGTCTAATCCAATACCCAAATCCACACTGATTTCTCCTAAGACGCACAATTCTTTTTCTAAAGTCTTTGCTACCTGAATACTGACTTTCCTAAGTTCATGTGTAATATCTTTTTTCACTACTATGTCCTCTAGAACCTTCTCAACAGGGCGAATAGCATAAGTTATATTGGTTATAAAATGTTTTTTGTAGCTGATTCTGCTCATATCTTCGGTTATATCCCAAAGACCCTCATGATTTTTTTGTACTAACATACGTATATCAAATATACGTCCGTTTGTAGTTTTAAAAAAAATGAAGGGTTGCATGATGTAGTTGTCCAGATGCAGATATTTTTCCACATAATCAATGAATGTTTCGGTAGTTTTAAATATTTTCATGGGATAGGGACTTCGCATATACACTTTATATTCCTTGTTTTCGAGGCTAAACTTATAGATGTTGCTTCCTAATGAAGAATTTTGAGGCTTTATTATTATAGCCCCTTCTTCTTTCAACATGACTAGCATAAATTTTTGATTATATAGATAAGTTGGTATCAACAAATCCTTCAGTTTTGTTTCCTTTAAAATAGAATAAATCTGATATTTATTAAACCGAGTAAAGCTGTTAAAGACCTTGCCCTTTCCTATCACCGTTTCTAAACGGCTAGTTACTTCTGTTGAGCTGGTGTAGCATCTATGATAAACGACATCAGGAAACCCGGTTGTTATTTGTTGCCATTCACCATTTTTTAATATAATCCCTCTAATCTTTTGATCTGTCCAGCTAATTCCTTTAACTGTGAATTTTAAAAGATTGATGGGAGAATCTTTATCTATCTTGTAAAAGGATACCGGTTTTAAATTATTACAGAGTAAACCTATTAGCACCTTTTCTTTCATGATCACACCCCTTCCTTAGTACATCATATTCACTTTCGATTTTATTGGTGTGATTCACTTCCAAAAAACCCTCTTAAACTACGAGGTTATAGTAGTACACTTTCCAAACATAGTTCATAAAATAAATGAGAAAGGTGGTGAGGAAGAGTGGGTGTAAGAGGTTGTGGCTGCACTTGTTTGGAGTTAACAGAGGACTTTGAGTTAGGTGAAGATGTTCAGATACGTACTGTTTCAAACGCTTTAGAGCGTGGCGAAATAAGTGAAATTAGGGAAAATACCATCGTGTTGGATCAGGGGGGAGATGAATTTATTGTTATCTGCTGTGCTCATATTGTCAGCATAGAACCAGCAGGTAATTAGTGACTTAGATAAACAAAATATAGATGTGCGCTTCTAAAATTTAGAGGTGCACATCTATAGACAATATTTTTTTAAACGCTATAATCATCATCAAGGACCAATTGTTAGTTGCCTCAATACCTTATCTACTATATTACTTTTTATGCTTTCATCAAAGCCTGTTTTATTTCAAAGTATACTCTAAAATAGCTTAGCATTAGCCAGCAGAATAAATATCTGAAAACTCAACATTTATTCTTTCCACATGATCTTGCTTTGCAGGTGGACTTAACTGCCAATCCTCCTCAACTACTCTTGTAGGTAGTTGTATATTAAAAGTGGAACCTTTGTCTAATTCACTTTCTGCACTAATTTTACCACCGTGCATTTCTACGAGAGCTTTGACAAGACTCAACCCTATACCACTTCCTTCATGGTGTCTGGAAAACAAGTCTGTTACTTGGCAAAATCTTTCGAATACTTCTTGCAATTTTTCTGGAGGGATGCCCTTTCCACTATCCTTTACCTCAATGTATAAATGATCATCGTCATGATGAATACTAACCAGTATTGTTCCCCTCTGTGGCGTAAATTTCACAGCATTAGAGAGAAGGTTTAACATAATTCTTTCTATTTTTTCATCATCACAGGCAATTATTTTTTCTTCTATATCTGTATCAAAAATAAGATGAATACCTTTATTTTCTATGTAATTAGATACAGATAGTGTAATTTCCTCTACAATCCTTACTACATCGCAGTTCTTTAAATGTACTTCAAATGCTAAAGCATCTATCTTAGTGATATCTATTAGGTTATTTACAAGTCTAAGTAATCTATAACAGTTTTGTTTCATGATGGTGACATTTTTTATTACTTTTCCTTGATTTTCGCAGTATACACGATCTCTTGAATAGGTTTCAATCAACTGCACTGACCCCAAAATAACATTTAACGGGGTTCTCAACTCATGAGAAATATTTGAAAAAAATTCTGTTTTCATCTTGTCTTGTTCTAATATCTCATCTATGATTCGTCTTTTTTCTACTACCCGCTCCTCCAACATGTATCTTTCTTTTTTGTCGCTAATATCTGTTATCACGCCTACTATTCCACTAGGGTTCCCCATCCCATCTGTAAACAGAGCCTTATTAACAACAACATTTCTTAAGCTACCGTCAACAATCCTCATTACTGTTTCGTAAACCTGTTTCCCTGTGGTTTTTAGAAGCTCTATATCCATCTCATGGTATATATTTGCTAGTTTCAAGTCATATAAATCATATACAGTTTTTCCGATAACCTCCTTTTCCTTCAAGCCTGTAGCCTCTTGAAGTGCCAAATTACAACCAGTATATCTGTACTCTAAATTCATAAAAAAAATGGGATTCGGTATAGCATCCATTAAACTCTGTAGAAGAATAATCTTTTTCTTTAATTGTTCCTCGGTAAGTTTTCTTTTTTGAACTTCATTTTCCAGTTGAAGATTTTTTTCCCTCAAAGCTTCTGTTGTTCTTCCTAAGTAATACGCAATAGAATAGTACAGTATAGATCCCAAAATCATAGTCAAAAGTCCATTTGCATAGTCTAAGTTAATATTTAAGATAAAATTCCTTACTCCAAGCATAATCCATAATGTTGCTGTAATCAACCCAGCTTTATAACTCAGTCGTACAGAACTTATACTTATAAACAACAGTCCTAAAATCCCCTTGATAGACATAGGTATAAAGGGCACGAGGTTTAAAAGTATCATCAGTGTATAAAAACCAACATAAACTTTTTTCATAGATATCCCCCTAGGATTATAGTTCAGTTCTGTTTTCATAGGTGCTAACTTAAGCTAATTATTTCCAAGAACCCTCTCAATTTGTCACTCTTAACATAGGGAAGGATCTTGAAATAAAGAAGAATTTTCTTAATGTCAAATGCTGGCTTAAGTTGACGCTAGTGACTGTGTTTTAACTTTATAGCTTAACTATGATAATCTAAATCACTACATTTTGAGAATATGGTACTATATTACTATATTACCTTATTCTTCCTTATTGCTGTTTTTCCTTCTTTTTTTACTTTTATACAATAAAAAAGTCCTAGAGGAGCATATCATATCAGCTTCTATTAGGACTTTTCCTTTGAGGTAAATTAGAAAAGCAGGCTTTATTTACATGTTATTCCTGCCAAGCCTTACATACATCTACCCAGGAATTTGCATTAGAATATTTTTCAAGTTCATCAATAGTAAGTTCAATAGCACTATTGCTGCTGCCACAGGCTGGAAAAACTGTTGTAAATCTTTTGAGGGATGTATCGAGATAGGTAATTACGCCATCCTTCACTCCAAAGGGACAAACGCCACCTACTGCATGTCCTACAAGCTTAACTACCTCGTCAGAAGTTAACATCTTTGCCTTTGTCCCAAAGTGTGCTTTATATTTTGCATTATCGATTTTTGCATCTCCTGCTGTAACAATCAAAATACATTTGTCCTTCACCATAAAGGATAATGTTTTTGCAATTCTTTTTGGTTCACAATTCGCTGCCTGAGCTGCTAATTCCACTGTGGCACTGGACACTTCAAACTCAAGGATCTTATCCTCCATATTCCACTGCATAAAATATTCCCTAACTTTTTCTATAGCCATTTTCCTTCTCCTTTGCTTTATATGAATTAATTTCTAATTACCGTAATTATAACATTCTGTAGGAAAATATAAAAATCCTTCAATTTGCTAGATGTGTAAAATTATCAGCATCCCCTAATATAACATCACACCGCAAACAATGTACGCTATACTTATAGGCTTTCTACTAGCACCTTCCTAAAGTTATAGCATATGCTATTAACAAAGCCTAAGAAAGGAGAGAAAACAACATGTATAACCCTTATAATCCATATTGGTCCCCCTACTGGACTACACCCCCCACGTATAATCCCTATCCCTATTGGGGTACACCACCAATGTATCCTTCAGAACCCCCAAAACACTTTATTGACTTAAAGGATTATGGACCACAACCCTATGTAGTTAATATCGAGGAGGCTACTAAGCAAAACGATTATTATCGTATCGCTTTGTGGACAGGTAAATATTTGCAACTCACCTTAATGAGCATTGATGTTGGTGATGACATAGGTTTAGAAGTTCATCACGACCATGATCAATTCATACGTATTGAGGAAGGGCAAGGCATTGTTAAAATGGGAGACAAAAAAGATCAGTTGGATTTTCAAGCAAAAGTCTATGATGACTACGCAATATTTATACCTGCCGGCAAATGGCATAATCTAATCAATACAGGTTGTAAACCCCTTAAACTATACTCTATTTACGCACCACCCGAGCATCCCCATGGCACAGTTCATAAAACTAAAGAGGATGCTGAAAAATGTCGTGAACGCTAAATACCATAAGCTTTACTTCTCTGTGAAATTTAGAAATTCTAAAGGCTTGTGTGAATTTTAACTCTAGACTCTATTAGAAACATAAAATACTTTATAGTAAAACAAAGCAACCATAATATTGTTTGGTTGCTTTGCAAATAGTTTAAAATTTATACGCTTAATATTTCAAACATTTTAATGACTCTTTATTCTAAGCCATTCACTTTCCGTAATAAATTCATGGATATCATTTTTATAATTGACCTCTAGCTTCTCTCCTTGATTTATTACTTTAATAGTCATTTTATCTTTATTATTAATCAGCATTTCCACTACATTATCCTTTACTTGCTGTACCTTATATTTATCTGTTACTTCTCGCTCTGACATATAATAACCTTGGTGCATTTCGTTGCCTACAAATTCGATGGTAGCACCTAAAAAATTATCTACTGGATAGATCCAAATTTTATTTTCTAACAATGAAAGAATATCCAATTTTGTTTGTGCTTTATTTCCTGTTTCTAGTTTTAAGTTCCCAGCAAGATCATAGAGTTCAAGATCTTCATTGATAAGAATCCATTCGCCATTTTGCCACTTATATTCATGTTCAAACCCTACTAAATCCCAGTTTCCTACTGGCCAAAATTCTAGATAGAAGGTAACAATAACTTTATCTGCCTCTTCTTTTACTTGGACGTAACTAAAGTCATGTGTTTGATGAATCCCAAACTTATCTAAATAGTATTTGAAATTATCTTTTGAATCTTTATCTAACAATACAACATATTTTTTATCTAGTTGAGGATAGTAAAGACTTAAGTTATTAGAAGCATCATTTGAAACTTGAGGGAATAAGGGAAGCTTATCCAAGTCTGCTTTAGTATAGTTGCTTTTATGTACTGAAGTATCTATGCTCTCATCATTATTAGTTGTTTCAGCTAAGTTCCAAAAATAATCGTCAGAATAATATCTAAAAGAAAATTCATTCATATTAAACTCAAAACATATACCTTCTTCAAACAGGATAAATAGTGATTCCTCACCAAACCTATTTTTTCTTATCTTATATTCACTAATTGTATAATTTTCATCAGTTATTCCTTCATAAACTTCTATGTAGTAAGAAACAAATTCTTCCCATAGATAGAATTTCTCTTCACCGAATTGCTGAATTTCTTGATCATAAATATCATTTAATGCAGGTTGTTGTCTTATAGCAATCTTCCCATTCGTATCAAATATGTAATATTTATTACCATCACCATCAACGAAGGTAATATTTTTCCTTGGATCATCAGTGTTTTGCTTTGACATACCGTAAGTTACACTTCTATATTTTTCAAATCCAAACATAGCAATATATAGTTCATCAGCAGTATCATGATCTATCTTGTCTTTATCAAGCAACTTAGCATCTTTAAATGCTTTTTCAGTTAGCTCCCACAACTCTGTTTCTTCATTATATCTTGCATACGATTGCTGAGAGCTTACTTCCTTTGATCTACTACATCCCACCAACAACCCCAGTATTAAAACCGCTACTATAAATAATATTACTCTCTTGTTCTCTCCCACGCTCTTCTTCCTCTCCATAGATGATTAATAATAATTGATATAATTTAACATTATTAGCATACTACAAAACTTATTTTATTATTGTCGATTCTTGTCGAAAAAAGATGTGTTTTTTAGTTTAACTTGTAAAATAAAAGACACAAGGAATTGCCAGCTAAGGCAACTACTTGTATCTACTTACTTTAATATTATTAGCATTAACTTAAACCATAGTTTGTCATCCTGATCGGAGCGATAATCCTCTCCTCACCCTGATAGATATTCATTCTTTTACCTCTAGCAAAGCCAATGAGTGTTATACCCAATTCTTTTGCAATACCTACAGAAAGATCAGTTGGTGCTGAACGGGATACGAGGATGGGTATTTTCTGTTTTGCAGTTTTAATAATCATCTCTGAAGAAATTCGACCACTGGTGATAAGGATTTTATCCTCTAGGTTGATTTCTTTTAAGAATGCTTCCCCTACAATTTTGTCTAGGGCATTATGCCGACCTACATCTTCATGAAATATGATTATTTCCTCTTGGTTACAGAGACCACAGCTATGAACACCTCCAGTTTCTTTAAACAACACCGAGCTTTTATTTAACTTGTTAGATAAACTTAAAATGGACTGGGCTTTGACTTTTAGGGAACTTTCGATGGGGTGGGTGCCTAGAGAGTCTAATACATTGTAGAATACCGTCCCTTTTCCACAGCCTGTAGTTACTGTTCTTTTTCCAAATAGTTTTTCAACAAAGTTTGTATTATTGGCTAAGCTGACATGGGCGTGACCCTTCTCCTCATCTATCGTTATTTTTTCAATATCTTTCTTAGACTTAATAATTCCCTCAGAAACTAAAAAACCTACTACTAGATATTCTAGTCCACTAGGAGAGCACAGTAGCGTAATAAACTCTTCACCATTTAGAAATATAGTGAATGGATATTCTACAACTACTGCGTCTTCTATGGATTCAATTACTTGATCATCGATCTTTTTTATCTTCACCGTTTTAGTATAAGCCATTTTACCCCTTCCTCCAATAATTTTTCCTGCAAAAACCCTGGGCAGTAAAATAAGTCCCTTTACTGGCTTTTAAAAATATAGGGTCTTTAGTTTCATATATTCTTCGTAATTGTTGACATTGATAAAACTTTGTAGGTATGGATCAAACTGTTTTATAGTTTCTTGTTGAAGTGTTTGTACTTTTACTTCATGAAAAAAATTTATAATTTTATAGTCTTCCTTTTGTAGTAGTTTTGCCATGGGTTCAATACAACCCTTCCCATAAATTGCATGTAGGGGTTGATAGTGTCCCTCTAGATGGGGAATGAAGACATCTTCATCCCCTAAATTTGCCTTCATATACTGAATTAAAGGAATGTTTAACAGTGGCATGTCACAAGCTACAGCAAAAACATATTCATTACTAGCTTCAATGATTCCCGTGTAGAGTCCAACTAAGGAACTTTTTTCTTCCACCTCTAATCTATCTTTAGCAAAGTGCACACTCTTAAGCATCGGATACTCTCTCGGAGTATTTGTTACTACAATAACCTCTTGAAATACAGTTTGTAGCTTGTCAATAACTATTTCAATCATTGTCTTTGAGCCTAATTTTAGCAGTGCCTTGTTTTGCCCCATTCTTCTGCTATTTCCTCCAGCTAATACCACTGCTGAGATTGATTTTTTCTCCATGTTTATATCATCCATTTCTATACATAGTAGCTTACCAATTTATATCATTATTTTTTTATTAGATTTAATATATCTACCCACGATTCATTCTCTAACACAGTTGAAAATTTTATATTTCCCTACTTCTAAGCATTCTAACAATACAAATATAAAGTACACCACCTTATGAACTGCTTTGTTATATAAATAAAGGGTTTTAATATACTCTACACTTCTACATAAGTACACTAAAACCCTTTAGATTGAATCAAATATAAAATTTTACCATTTTATCTACTATCTATTCTTCCTTTATATCAAATATTTCAGTACCTATATTTTTTAGCATAGCTATGCCTTTAATTTCATCCTCAAACATAGAAATTTTAAGTAATTCTGCATCCTTAAAGGTTTCCTTAATTTCTTCAATATAACCTAACTGCATATTTCTTCTTTTTTGGTAGAAGGGGGTTACAGCTTGCTCCTCTGGAATAATTAGATTAGCAACCACCAATTGGGTTTTGATATCTAATGTCATCAGCTCCTGGGATGCACGATAGGCCTCTACAATCGGTGTTTTTTCAGGGTACATGACAAAGGCAAAGGTGGTTGATTTTTCATCCTTCATCCTATCAATAACCTTGTCAAATACTTCTTTTTGTTTTTTATCTGCTTCACTTATTCCTGTGGAGATTCCTGCCTTCAACTGAATTTGTTTGCTCCAATCCATTGGTAACTCCAGCATCCTTAAGGTATGCCCTGTCGGTGCAGTGTCAAAGACGATGACTTGGAATTCTTCCAAGCTTGCAAATTCTATGAATTTTTGAAAAGCTGCCATTTCCTCTGTACAGGGTGAATCTAGTTCCTCCCGCATAGCCATGATTGTATGAGTATCAAATTTAGCCTCAGCGTCCTCTAATACATTTTTCTTATATTCCTCAGTAGCCTTTTTTTGATCAATCTTAGCTGCATATAGGTTATCTACACTTTCGATTGGAGTAATTGTATCAGATACAGGCCTATCTAAAACATTTCCGATGTGCGCTGCTGGATCAGTGGTTAGCAATAGAGTTTTATAGCCCTTTCTTGCAGTCTGAAGTGCAGTAATGCAAGCCATGGAGGTTTTACCAACACCTCCTTTTCCTGAAAAGAAGATATTCTTTCTTTCTCCTTTTGCTGGATATAAGACTGTATCTAATCTACTCAATTACATCACTTCCTTGAAAGAGTTTTTCTGCACTTCTTCTAAACATATCTACTCCCTTTAGCTCCGTATCAAAAAGCTCCATAGTTTGTGTCTTGATGTGCTTAAAAATTTCCTTTGTCTTTTCTAGGGTTGCTTGTTGTTTATCAAATTTCTTTTTAAAGAAGGGCACCACTACCTCCTCTGCTGGAATTAAACCATTGATAATAACTTTGGTGGTTTTAATCCCTAGTTCCTCCAAATCATGAGAAGACCTCATGGTTTCTGCTAAGGAAGTCTCCTCTGGCTGCATGACAAAAACAAAGTCTGTTTGATGAGAGTCTCTTAATTTAGCAATAGCATCATCATATTTCTTCTTACTATCTTGAATAAGTGCCACTGGTCCCATGCAGGTTTGACCGCTACCCTTAGCACTTTCTTCAATATGTTTACTCCAATCCACTGGTAATTCCAGTAGACGAATGGTATGACCCGTAGGAGCAGTATCAAAAACAACCACTTCATATTCCTCGGTGTCCATAAAGTCTATAAACTTATCAAAAACAGCCATTTCTTCTGTACAGGGTCCACTTAATTGTTCCTCTGCCACTTTGACCAAATCCTCATCAAATAATTCTCGCATAGGCGCAAGGGATCTTTCTTTGTACTCCTCTGTCGCCTTATCAGGGTCTATTTCCATGGCATAAAGATTCTTCACGCCATAAATTTCAGTAATTTTATGACCAATCTCCTGTTCAAATACATCCGATAGGTTGGCGGCAGGATCTGTTGTAACGATTAGGGTTGGCTTACCTTTTTCTGCATAATGTACTGCTGTAGTTGAAGCCATAGATGTCTTGCCTACCCCACCTTTTCCAGAAAAAAGTATAAACTTTGTTTGCATCCTATTCATCTCCTATAAATGGCTTTCAATTTCTTCTAGCGTCGGATATTGGCTAGATTTAATAATGATTCCATTAACCGTTGTAATAGGTAATACATCTCTTCCTTTTTCTTTAATTAGTTGAAAAACAGCTTCATTTTCTTTAAACTTTGAGGGTTGTTGGCTAATCATATATCTTTCGACAATCGCTTCAGGATACTTTTTCTTTAATAACTCTAGATTTTCCTTTGTCTTTACTAGTGTTTCATCTACACTGGGACCGCAAATTCCTGTAGGACAACACATTGGTGGATCATAAATTTCTATTTTCATTGACACGCATCCTTTCATGTTATAATTGTATGAATATATTAAATTGTACGCATGTATAGTATTTCCCACTTCTTTATAAACTTTTACAAGTAAAACCACTTTCTTTGTGCTTTCTTAATTTTTCAAGATCCTGTAGAAGTTTAACATCTTGATCCATTTTTTCATTCATAAAATCATAAAGCAGTTTATTATTTTCAATAAAATCTGGGTTTATTCGATAATATATCCACTGAGCTTTCTTTTCAAAGGAAATGATTTTTTCGTTTCTTAGCTTCCCTAAGTGCCTTGACACATTAGACTGCGTTGTCTCTAGTACTAACTCAATCTCACATACACATAATTCACCTTTTCTCAGTAAGTTTAATATCCGTAATCTATTTTCATCGCCAAGTATCTTGAACAACCCATCCATTTTTTCACCACCTAAGATCTAAATTTCTTGATTATATTAAATCTGTTAGACTTAAAAGTTTTGTTCTACCCTTAAACTCACAGTCTCTTTTCCTTATTTATTGCTTACGGACAAGCAATAATCTGTCTAGCCCAAAGACACTCAGCACAAGAAGGGCTGTTTCCCCAGCAATCCATCTCATTACTCTCCGTATAGTTGCAACCATCTAAAGATCTACAGTCAGTACAAGAAGGGAAATGATTTTCGTTTACAGCTCTTCTAAAGTTCACATACCCTGAATCCATCCAAATTTCTTGAAGCTTTTTTTCATTGACATTTCCCAGATGACAGGCATACATATCTTTTTTTCTTCCGTAGATATAACAATGATAGGTATGCATCAAAGCATAACAAGGGCTGACATTACCTAGATAATTGATGCATAAGGATTTATCCTTTACAAATTTACAGCTTCGCTCTGTTCTTAGTTTCATATTGGACATCTGTGCCTTGATGGTGGTTAATAGAGATTTACTACCAAACATACGACCAGTGTCATCTATATCATAGACAATTTCATCCTTCATAGATTCGTGATAAGGTATTAAATTGCTTACGATAATCTGATTGGCTTTGAGCTCATATGCCATGTGGATTAACTGCGGCAGTTGGTCATAATTCTTTTTCATAGCTACAAACTCAATTCCTAGTTCCGGCTTTTTAGTTTTTCTTTCCTGCTTCATAGTCTGCAGGTTTTTGATATTGTTAGAAACCCTCTGAAAGTCAGCCCCTAGTCGTATTTCGTTGTATGCTTCTTCTTCAGGACTATCTAAGGAAGTAAAAAGAGTGTCTAACTCCAAATCAATTAGTTGTTTAATATTTTCTTCCAATAAATAAGAACCATTGGTAATCATTTCTACCTTTAATCCCAGTTCCTTTACTGCTTTTATCATATCAAAAATCCTTGGATGCATCATAGGTTCACCAAAACCACCAAAATGAACAGACGTCAAATCTGGTAATTCTTTAAGGTTTTTTAATATATTTTCAAAGGTTTCCCACTCCATATGTAATAAACAATCCTGCCAAGAACTGCGAATACAGGTGATACAGTCAAAGTTACATTTCGTAGTAACTTCAATATATATCCTTTTTATATCCGGCACTAAAGGAATTAATCGATAGCCTCCCTCCGTCTCAACAAATATGGCTTCTTGCTCCCCTTCTAAAGCTACAGGTAGCTTTAGACTTCCATCCTTAGCAATTTGAATCTTTTTTCCTGCTGCAAAAAGTTCCGTTCCTAAGGCTTTAAACTGCTTTTTCATGGTATCTCCCCCTTTATGATTATATTTAATTATACTCATATATTATGCCTAAGGAGATTCTTTGTCAAGCAAGTTTCCTACTATTTGCTATTTTATTACAATTATCCCATTAGTTCGATAAATTTTGCTGTAGAATAACGGCTTGTTGACCACAAAAACATCTCTGTATTATGACTTCATAACGGCTCAATTAAAACCAAATTTCCTTGCTATTTTTTCATAATTTAAAAGAGGTACCCCAACTTTTTTTCCAATACGAACTACTTCAAATATAAGACCATCAATTTCAGATTGTTTCCCTATACTAAGGTCCCTCTGCATAGATGTAGAAGCCGTTGGGCTTAAGGCATCAAGAATATCTAAATTTGTTGGAATAATATCTACTGTGAAGAAAATACCCATTGCATTTGCCAATAATTCTATCTCTCTAATTAATGACACAAAGCAATCTCTTATCTCCCCTTGTTTTTGCATTGCTTCAGCAGTGCAGCCATAGTATAGTCCACAGGCTGCCATTGGGGACACATATGAAAATTTTTGTAGACAATCTCTTTCAATATTGTCTGATATAATGCCTGTTATTCCTGACTCTTTTAAATCATTTGCTATTTCTTCCAAAACTGATGGATATTCACTGGGATTTCTAACCCCATAAACGATTTTAAAAATATCTCCGTGCATTTTTATTACACCTGGTTCTTTTATATTTGCTGATACATAGATGCAACCATCTGTTACCGTTAGCTCTGGTAATTGTTTTTGTATTTTATTACCAGTTCCATATATATTTAAGATGGGAATAACAACTGTGTTCTTATTGGCAACTTTTTTGATAAAAAGTATTGTGTCATCTATAGAATATCCCTTTACGCACACAAAAATAACATCTGGGCTACCATCATAATGATCCATATCAAAGGCTTTTATAGGATGTACTATATAGTTTCCTTTATGTATTGTTTCCATTTTCAAGCCATGTTTTTGCATCTCTAAAAGATGATCCCCTCTAGCAATAAGTGTTACATCTTTCCCTGCCGCCGACATATAAGCTCCAATACAGCCCCCTGTACCCCCTGCTCCAACAATCAAATATTTCATACCGTATCCCCCCAAAATTAAAACTTTCTACCCTTTGCCCAAAGGTAATCGTTCTATACTGCATATCAACAGAAGCACAGAAATACCTTAGTCTGTGGTTTTTTATATCAAGTACTCTTTATAAAGATGATGTGGCTCATTATTTTAGAGAGTTTTATCTTCTTTCAGTTCTTTTATTGCATTTTTTACAGCCAATTTAATAATAAAATATAGTATAACTGCTGGGATAATGAAAACTATTGGAAGTAAAAATATATTAATAATATTGAATGCTGCCATAAACTTTCCCTCCTATCATTGTATATTCTCCACTTGTTACTTTTTTGAAAGATAGTGTGTCATTTCTTATATTCTGGCGGCCACAGGTCGTCAGTTGTTTGTTGCCTGTTGCATTTTTCCTCTTTTAAGAAGAACGATCATAAACATATACTTATCCTACAACTTTCATTATACAGTATCTTACAAATACGTACAAATACGTAAATGATAAATTTTACTCACTTGCCGTAAAAAAACAGAAGACTCGAGGGCTGTAACCCTTGAGTCTTCATGGTATAAAAGCGAGCAAATCTATAAGCCGAGTTCTGTATTGGATAATCATCTATCTAGGCCAATTGTTGCCAATTGGCTCAAGCGACCTACCACGGGACGCGACGGGCAGCCGCTTTTTTTGTCCCTACTTGGTCTTGCTCCAGATGGGGTTTACATAGCCAACTAGTCACCTAGTTGCTGGTGAGCTCTTACCTCACCTTTCCACCCTTACTAGACAGCTCAAAAGCTGTTCTCACCACAAGTATCAGTATTACTACCGAACAAGGGGTCTAGCGGTATCTCTCTGTTGCACTTTCCTTGGAGTCACCTCCACTGGGTATTACCCAGCACCCTGCCCTATGGAGCTCGGACTTTCCTCGTCCACAGTTTCCTGTGACCGCGATTATCTGACTTACTCGCTATATTTATTTTTCTCTTTCAGGAATATAATCATACCATGAATTCTTTTATATGTCAAAAGTAAATTTATGGAATTTATTTTTCATCCATTGCTTTGTTTGCTAAAGCATCTGCCTTCTTATTATGTTCTCTTCTGACATGCTCTATATGAAAACTAGCAAACTTCTTTACTAAGGGCATCACCATGTTGTACATAGTAATCATACCCTCATTCTTTACTTTATATTCACCTTTGATTTGTTTTGTTACCAACTCACTGTCCAAATAACACTTCACACCAGTTGCACCCATATCTAAGGCCGCTTCTAATCCACGGCTTAAAGCCTTGTACTCTGCAACGTTGTTGGTTTGATTTCCTATGTATTGACTAATTTCCTTTAGCATGTTTCCGTCTATATCTTGAATGACAATCCCTATTCCTGCTTCTCCTGGGTTTCCCCTTGAACCACCGTCTGTATAAATTACAACCTCCACTTTATCTCCACTACCTCTCTATAGTATATTAAAAGGATTAATTTCTGTGCTAGGGGCAACAATTTCTACCTCCATATTCTCCATAGAAAATTGTTGCTTCAAATAAGCAAAAACTAAATCCACAAAAAATATCTCTGTTTCAAAATGCCCGGCATCAATCACTGTTATGCCTAGTTCTAAAGCTGTTTGTGCCTGATGATATTTAACATCTCCTGTGATCAGACAGTCACAACCCTTCATTGCTGCCAACTCTATATAGTCCGCCCCACTTCCACAAACAATACCTATAGTCTCAAGGGTCTTATCAGAGTCACCCACATACTTTACTTGTTTTAGTTGAAGCAACGACTTTAATTCTTCCCCAAAAGCGGATAAAGGTTTAGGATTCTGTAGTTTTCCTATTTTTCCAAGACCTTTTTTCTTGCCTAAATTCTCAAGGGGGTAAATATCGTAGGGTACTTCTTCATAAGGATGAGCCTGTATCATGTTGTTGATAGCTTCAGCTAACTGAGCTTGAGAAACAATCGTTTCAATCTTTATTTCTAGAACTTTTTCCAACTCGCCTTGTTTTCCTATAAAGGGATTGGTTCCTGCCAACGGCTTAAAAGTTCCTGTACCTTTGCTTCTAAAGCTACAGTCACTATAATTGCCGATATGACCAGCACCAGCTGCTGCTAAGGCTTGTGCCACCTTTTCGTCATGTCCTTCTGGTACAGATACAGCAATCTTGTATAACTTTTCTCTTAGGGTAATGTCTAAGATATCTGTGTCTTCTATGCCAATCTTCTTAGCTACAAAGCTATTTAGTCCTTCTGTAGCAATATCCATATTGGTATGAGCAGCATAGATAGTAATATCATTTTTTATAGCTTCATGGATTAAGTATCCCTTATGGTCTTCTCTGGTGATAGATTTTAGAGGGGAAAAAATCATGGGATGATGGGCAATAATTAAATCAACCTTTTTTTCTATTGCCTCCTGTAACACCTCTTTTGTTACATCTAAACAAACCATCACCCTATTCACTTGGCTATGCTCACTACCTACCTGTAATCCTACATTGTCCCATTTCATTGCATCCTGCTTTGGCGCTAATTTTTCCATGATGCTTATAATCCGCTTTACTGTTTCAGCCATGCTAATACCTCCTGTAATTTTATCAGTTTTTTCTCGCATTCTGTATGTTTTTTCATAGCAGTAGGAGAATTTTGTTCTTTTACTTGAAGTATAATTTCTTTTTGCGTCTTTATTTTTCCTTCTATAAATTCTTCTACTAAGTCCTTTGGATTTGACTCAAGAAAAAGGCCCGTTTCATAATAAATCTCTTCTTCTATCGCTTGTGAGCCTTGCTGAGCCACAATGATTTCATAGATTCTGTGGTCTTCCTTCACTAATAAGTCTTTGGTGATTTTAAAATTATTGGCCACGAGATATCTTCTTAAATCCTCCTGTGCCTGCATAGGTTGCAAAATAAAAGTATGTATTTTATTAACAATATTGGGTGCTTTGTCTAATAACTCCGATATCAGTATACCACCCATTCCTGCTATAATTATCGTATCCACCTCACCTGCTTTTAAAACCTCTAAACCGCTACCCAGTCTCATTTCAATCTTATCTACATATCCATGAAGGTAAATATTTTTTTCGGCAGTTTCTAGAGGTCCTTTGTTTACATCACTGGCGATCACATGGGAAGCGATGTTATTTTGCAAAAGATAAATGGGTAAGTAACCATGATCTGTACCAATATCCGATACTTTACTGTTTATTGGCACCAAGTCAGCTATTTTCTTTAATCTTGGTGTTAACTTCACTTGCATTTTCTTAGGACTCCTTTATTTAACAATATTTTTATCAAAGATTCCATCATATTTTCAAAGGCTTCTTCCGAAACTAATCAAAAGGAGGTATGTTTATGCCACACAAAGACAAAAAGAAAAAAGTTATCACACCTCCCAGTGAAATGGTTCATTTCAGTTGGGGAGGAAGAACACAAGAGTGGGAGGAAGAGGCTGACCAAATCATGCACACTTTGCAGGATCAGGTAGATAACCAAGAGACTCAAGAAGAGATAAAGAAAAAGATAGAGTATGGAAAACAAAAACAATATTGGTAGGCTTCCTCCCTATAATACAATAGATTCGCAGATTGCGAATCTATTGTATTATGTCTATTTATTCTAGATAATCCTTTAATTTCTTACTGCGACTAGGGTGTCTTAACTTTCTCAGAGCCTTTGCTTCAATCTGGCGGATACGCTCTCTAGTTACTTCAAACTTTTTACCTACTTCTTCTAACGTTCTAGCTCTACCATCATCTAATCCAAATCTAAGTCTCAATACTTTTTGTTCTCTAGGAGTAAGGGTATCTAATACCTCGATCAGTTGTTCTTTCAGTAAAGAAAAGGCGGCGGCTTCAGCTGGTGCTGGCGCATCATCATCTGGAATAAAATCTCCTAAATGACTATCTTCTTCCTCTCCTATCGGTGTTTCTAAAGATACTGGTTCTTGAGCAATTTTTAATATTTCTCGTACTTTATCTTCTGATAGATCCATTTCTTCTGCAATCTCTTCTGGTTTCGGTTCTCTGCCTAATTCCTGTAACAATTGTCTTGAGACTCTAATCAACTTATTAATGGTCTCTACCATATGTACAGGAATTCTTATGGTACGAGCTTGGTCTGCTATAGCTCTTGTAATGGCTTGGCGAATCCACCAAGTGGCATAAGTACTAAATTTATAGCCTTTTGTATAATCAAACTTTTCTACTGCCTTAATTAAGCCCAGATTACCTTCTTGTATTAAGTCTAAAAACAACATACCACGACCTACATAACGCTTTGCAATACTTACAACTAGCCTTAAGTTAGCTTCTACTAAGCGCTTTTTTGCTTCCTCATCTCCGTTTTCCATTCTTTGTGCTAGTGCAATCTCTTCGTCGGCGGATAATAAAGGAACTTTTCCGATTTCCTTTAAGTACATTCTAACAGGATCATCTATATTAATACCTTTTAGCAAGGCGGAATCATCTTCAATACTTTCTTCAATGACAATATCATTTTCTAAATCAATATCGTCTACCTCTAAACCGTCTAAGTCTTCCTCCTTGTCTCCTACTATGTCAATTCCCATTGTAGCCAAGTGTTCATAAATTTCATCTATTTGATCCTTATCTATATCAATATCTTCAAGAGCATCCATGATTTCTGTATAAGTAATCATTCCTCTTTTCTTACCTTTTTCTACTAACTTCTTTACAGACTCTTTCTTATCTTTTAACTCTTTGGGATTATTCAATGTTGTTCCCTCCTTTCCTCCGACTGCAGCTTTTGTAGTTCTATATTAATCTTCATCATTTCTACACCTAGCTTTAACAATTGTTTTTCAACCTCTTCCTTGTTTGAATTTTCCTGTGACATAATAATATTTTGCTGTTCCTTTAGCTTATTACGTTCGTACAACAACCTAGATCTTTTGATCATTGTCTTGTATTTTTCTATGGACTTATTTATATCCACCTGCTGAATATCTATGTCAAGAATGCTCTCTATTTCTTCTTGTAAATTAGGAAGTTTTTCTTTTATGTTATTTACGTCTTCTATGCTATGGAAATTATCTATAATGTATTGAAATATACCACGATGATCTTCTAATATGAAATCATCTAAATTAAAATTTTTTAATATACTAGAAATCAGTTCAGGATTTGTAAGTATATACTTTAATAATTGTTTTTCAGCTATAATATATCCTTTTTGTTCAACCAGTGGTAAAGATTCTATATACTTATTATTTCTTTTGTGATTGGAACTATACTTAGTATTATTAGTTATATTCATGGAAACCTTTCTGCCGTACATTTCTGCAATAATAGCATCCTTGGATATTCCAATTTTTTCCTCGATGTTTTTTAGATATGTCTCTTGTTCGATTGGACTTTTGATGTCTTTTAAAATATTTGCTACAGCTTTCCCTAATTTTATTTGATCCTCTAAGCTTTTTGAAGAATACTTTTGTTGAGCTATATAAATTTTATAGTCAATAAAATTTAAAGCCTCCTTTATCTTTTTTTCAAAAGCATCTTTTCCCTTTTTTTTAATAAAATCATCAGGATCCATATTATTAGGTAAGGTTAACACTTTAATATCTATATGTACATTTTGTAGTATTTCTATACTTCTTAAGGTAGCTTTTATACCAGCACTATCACCATCAAAGCAAATAACAATCTCATTAAAGTACTTTTTCAAAGTTACAGCATGCCCCTGTGTTAAAGATGTACCCAATGTCGCTACAGTATTTTTAAGTCCCTGCTGGTGCAATGCAATAACGTCCATATATCCTTCTACTAAAATCCCCTGTCCATTGATAGCATTTTTTCTAGCTATATGAAGACCATATAATATTTCACTTTTATTAAAGTATTTTGTTTCCGGCGAGTTCAAGTATTTAGGTAATGCATCGTCTAATACCCTCCCCCCAAAAGCAATGACATTACCTCGGACATCAAAGATAGGAAACATTATGCGCTTTCTAAATCGGTCATAGTAGCTATCCTTTTGTTTGCTTTTAACAATTAAACCACTTTTTTCTATATCCTCCTTAGTGTAACCCTTCTTTATTAAATAATTTAGCAAATAATCCCAACCATCTAAAGCATAACCTAGTCCAAAGGACTTAATAGCTTTAACGGTTAGACCTCTTTTAATTAAATAGTCTTGAGCTAAATTCCTCCCTTGTACTAAGTTATCGTAAAAATATCTCCCTGCTTGTCTATTAATGTCGTAATAAATTCTGTCGTTTTTTTGTCTTTCTTTGATTTCATTAGGATGAGTGAGTTCATCTATATAAATATTAGCTCTTTGTGCTAATATTTTTACAGCTTCGATAAAGTCTAGATTTTCAATTTTCATGATAAAACCAATGACATCTCCACCTTCCCCACAACCAAAGCATTTAAACCATTGCTTTTCTTTGTTTATATGAAAGGAAGGGGTTTTCTCGTTATGAAAAGGACACAATGCTTTGTGCGAATTTCCTGTGGATCTTAATTGTACATATTGAGAAATTACTTCTACAATATCATTTTTTTCTTTTACCTCTATAATTAGTTCTTCAGGAAAATAGTTTTCCATCTATACCACCTAACAGCTTTATGACTTTTATATATATAATTCTTTTTTTATTTTTAATTTCCTTCTCTTAAAAATATTCCTTATAAAAAATTAAATACCTCTATTTTTTTAAAGGCTGTCGAGGAAAGTTCGACATTAATCTTCATAATTCCTTCTAGTCTATTAAAAAAAATGAATTCTGAATATTTCGCAATATATTGTTCTTAAAAGTACTTTGGAGAAGGAATAACCATTGTTTGAAATAGTTTAATGGCATCATAATCAGTACAGCTAGCTATATAGTCTACTATATTTTGTCTTAAGTCTTCTTGAGTAATTGTTTTATCATAGATAGCAACTACCTTCTCTGGCTTTTCCATAAAATAATGGAATAAAAACTCCACAATATAAGTAGCTTTTTCTTTTTCCCTAAGACATAATTCTCCGTTATAAACAGTCTCAAACATAAAAGACCGTAACTGCAGCATAGTTTTTTCAAGCGTTTCTGTTTGATAAATATTAGGAGGACTTCCTGCCGATATTTGTCTTGTGGTTTCTTCTATGATATCTTTTACAAAAGTGTTTACACGTCCACTATGAGCATGTCCTAGTACATTTACTATACTATGGGGAATATCTTCTTTTTTTAATATACCTGCACCAATACTGTCTTGAATATCATGGCACAAGTAAGTAATACGATCCACCAGCTTTACTAGTTTTCCCTCCATTGTTACAGGAATACCTTCTCCGGTGTGGTGTAATATACCATCTCTTACTTCAAAGGTAAGATTCAACCCTTTACCATCTCTTTCTAGCTTTTCTACGATTCTTAAACTCTGCTCATTATGCTTAAAAGATCCAGCAATTCTATTCAGCACTTCCTCCCCACTATGTCCAAAGCAGGTATGTCCTAAATCGTGACCTAAAGCTATAGCTTCTACCAAATCTTCGTTGAGTTTTAGTGCTCTTGCAATAGTTCTTGCTATTTGACTGACCTCTAAGGTATGGGTTAGTCTTGTCCTAAAGTTATCATTTTGCACAATGAAGACCTGGGTTTTGCCTTTTAGTTTTCTAAAGGACTCACAGTGAATAATACGATCCCGATCTCTCTGATAAGGAGAGCGAACATCACATTCTTCTTCCTTCAAATTTCTACCTCTTGTGTTTTTACTTAGTTGAGCAAAGGATGATAAATAAGTTTCTTCAAAATCTTCTGTATATTCCCTCAATTTTTCCCCCATAGTTTTTTCTACCTTTCTTTCTCCTCTTTCACCAATATTATATATAGATATGCCTATAAGCTTTAATATAGTAGAAGCCGTCTATTAGAATTGAAGCTTTAAAGTGTATATCTATATATACTACATTTATTCTTTAAATCCTCTTTAAATCTTAATAATTCTCTACTATTCTAGGTATTTATCACTATTAGATAATTTTGACATTTGTTTATTTTTTATACATTACATTATATTATCGATTTATATAGCTTTATACCCAAAGTTCATTATAAATATTTGATATTTGTAAGAAAGCTTGCCTGTAGAAGTGTCCACTTAAAAATTTTCCTTCCTTTGTATTATATGTATTAGTGAGTGATATTATATTTCAAATTATTCTGTAAATGTGATTAAAGTCATATATACCAGTAGCAATATGTTATATAGTAATGTTAAAGAAAGCACTTTAAGTTTTTATAAAAATTTTATAAAAATAAAGGTATTTAAGTTACTAAATAATAGAATTAAAAAGATTGTATAGTAATCAGTACTAAAGTTAGAAGAGCAAAAACTATAAGTCTATCTATGTTTCTATTGGCCCTAGTAGCTAACCTGCAAGAATTATCAAAAAACATCATTGAAGTTTATTCACAGAAACGACTTTGAGTATAATCTATGCAATTAATAAAATTTAGTAATATAGGGGGAAAAAGTATGAAAAAACAATTTAAAGCCTTAGGAAGTGAACTTTTTGCAACGGGAAAAAAATTACAGATTGGTGAAGATGGGTGTGTAAAACTTCCTTTAGAGGGAAAACAAGAAGTTATGTTTATTCAAACAGAGGAAGGTTATCGACTAATTCCTTTAGTGCCGGATATAAAAAGGATATATATTGAAGTTACTACGAAATGTAACTTTGACTGTATAACCTGTATTCGTAGCTCTTGGCAGGATTGTTTGCTACATATGGAATGGGAAACCTTTGAAAATATATTGGAAAACCTCAAAGAGTTGCCCAACTTAGAGTCTGTTCATTTTGGCGGCTTTGGAGAACCTATGATGCATCCAAGAATCTTTGATATGTTGAGGGCGGTAAAACAACTAGGATTAAAGGTAGAAATGATCACCAATGGTTCTTATCTTCAAAAAGAAAATATTCAGCAACTAATCGACTTGGAGTTAGATATTCTTTTCACTTCCCTAGATAGTCCAGAAGAAGAAGATTATAATGAAATTCGACAAGGGGCTGATTTTCAGAGTGTTTATCATAACATTAAGAATTTACAGGCTATGAAAGAAGAGAAAAAAACTAGAAAGCCCCAGCTGGGAATTGAGTTTGTAGCCATGAAAAAGAATTATGATCAACTGCCTAAGTTAATCCGTATGGCCTATAACCTCGGTGCCAGTCAGATTATCGTAAGTAATCTACTCCCTTATCATGAATCCATGAAGGATGAAATTGTTTATGATATGGATGACACTGTCCGTATGTTTGAAAAGGATGCTCAGTTTGCTACGACTAAGGCACAAATGTCTAATATGAAACTGAGAACAGAACGTATCTGCAAGTTTGTAAAGGATAAATCCTTGTGTATCAACTATCAAGGTAATGTAAGTCCTTGTTATGCTTTGATGCATACCTATAACTGCTATATATACGGAAGAAAAAAAGATATGTATGCTTTTTATTTAGGCAATGTTAACGAGAAAAAGCTTCAAGACATATGGATGGATTCTGGGTATGTAAACTTTAGACGAACTGTCAATGAGAATCATTTCCCCTCCTGTACTGATTGTAGGTCCGTAGAGGGTTGTAGTTATACAGATAGCAATGAAATGGATTGCTGGGGGAATAGTCCTTCTTGTGCAGAATGTCTTTGGGCTAGAAGAATTATTGCGTGTCCATAAACAGTTAAGTAAAGTGAATACTCCAATAACACCAGGGTATTGTACTTAAATTCGCTAATGAAATTAAGTTTCAATACCCTATACTTTTTATAAGAATCTTCAACATGGTTCTATATTACTTTGCTAACTTCACTAGTGTTTCAGCTAGTACTTGAGCTCCCCGATGAATATCCTCTATATGCGTGAATTCTTCTGGTGCATGGCTTACACCATCTACACTGGGAACAAAGATCATTCCGATATCAGTAATTTTAGCCATATTTAAGGCATCGTGGTAAGCACCACTGGTGACATTCATATAGGAGAACCCAAGATCCTCACAGGTCTCTCGAATAGTGTTTACTATAAGAGAAGCAGTCTTCACTGGCTCTTGTCTTGCAATTTCTTCTGTTTCAATGGTTACACCCCTTTTAGCAGACACTTCTTCTACAGTATTATATAGTTGTTCAATAGCTAAGTCTTTTCTTTCTGTTGTAACATCCCTTATATCAATACCTAATACCACTTCACCTGGAATAACATTAATTGCATTAGGATTTACAAAAACTTCTCCTACAGTACCTACTGTCTCTTTCCCAATAGTGTTGGCAATGGTTTCTATAGCTAAAGCTATCTCTGCTGCTGCCATAAAAGCATCCGTTCTTAAGTTCATTGGTGTGGCTCCAGCATGGCCCGCCTTTCCTTTAATCGTCATTCTTAGATTTGTAGGAGCAGCAATTTGATCTACTACTCCAATAGCTATCTTATTAACCTCAAGATTAATGCTTTGTTCTATATGAAGCTCTACAAAACATTTAATTTCACTTCCATTTCCTTTAACTGTATGAAGTAAATCTGGGTCAAATCCCCACTCTTGCAAAGCTTTTGCTAGAGTTACTCCGTCTCGATCTTTGAGACGATCCAAGTCTGCCCTTGTATAATCCCCCACAAAGGCTTTACTGCCTAGAGTACCTGCACCAAAACGGGCTGCTTCCTCCGATACAAACACTCCCACTACTAAGTCGTGGTTGTGAGGAATATTATTTTCTTTAATTACCCTCAAGGCCTCTATAGCTGATAAGGTTCCAATAGTACCATCAAAAGCACCACCATTAATAACCGTATCTACGTGGGACCCAGACATGACTACCGGTAAACTTTGACTATTCCCAGGTAATCTTCCAAATAAGTTTCCAAATTGATCAAAAGAAACCAATAGTCCTGCACTTTCCATATATCCCTTTACTAATTCTACTGCTTCTCTCTCTGGCTTAGTGTAGGGTAGGCGGGTTCTTCCCTTATCTGGATCATACCCAATCATAGATAGTTCTTGTAACTGTGCTTCTAATCGCTCCTTATTAACATGCTGTGCAATAATGCCCAACACTAATCCCTCCTTATGTCAATAAATTTTATTGATGCTTTTCTAGCCAATCAATTGCACCTTGTACCAGTAAAGCTGTACCCCTATAAAACACCTCCTCATCCACATCAAACTTTGGATTATGATGAGGATAAATGATTCCTTTCTCTTCGTTTCCACCACCGAAGAAGAAGAAGGTCCCTGGTACTCGTTCCAAGAAGTAAGCCATATCTTCTCCCCCCATTGTAGGAGCACTGGCAGTTTTGATTTCATCTATAGAAACTATTTTTTTTGCAGTTTCTACAAATTCTTGAGTAAACTGTGGATCATTAACTAAAGGAGGATACCCAAAGGTGTACTCATACTCGTAATCTCCACGCATTCCCTTAGTAATACTGGCCACTATCTCTTCAATACGTTTTGCAATCTTTTCCCGCTCTCCTTGATCTGTAGCTCTAACAGTCCCTTCTATCTCAACAAACTCCGGAATAATATTGTATGCCCTACCTCCATGAAGTTTACCAATAGTTAAAACACCTGGATTTGTAGGTTTTAACTCTCTACTAATAATTGTTTGTAAGGAGGAGATAACTTGCCCTGTAATAGCTATAGGATCAACGCCTGTGTCTGGCATAGCTCCATGACAACCCTTCCCTTTAATCTTAACATAAAAACTATCTAAACAAGCCATCAAGTTGCCATAACTTACCCAAACTTCTCCTGGTTTCATCTCCTTAAATAGGACCCCGATATGAAGACCAAGAACTGAATCCACCTTAGGATTCTCTAATACGCCATCATCGATCATTGGTTTAGCTCCCCCCGGTCCCTCTTCACCAGGTTGAAAAATTAATTTTACATTACCCTTGATTAGATGACGATTAGCCTGCAAAATTTCAGCAGCCCCTAATAACATCGCCGTATGAGCATCATGACCACAGGCATGCATATTACCATTTGTTGCTGCAAAAGGCAGCCCAGTTTCTTCTTTAATAGCTAAACCATCCATGTCTGCTCTTAGAGCAATGGTCTTTCCAGGATCATTTCCTTTAATGAGCCCCACCACACCAAATCCTCCGACTCCTGTTTGGTAGGGGATTTGTAGTGCCTCTAATTGCTGGGCAACGTAGGCTGCAGTTTTAGGTGTTTCAAGCCCTATTTCTGGTATTTGATGCAGTGCTCTACGCCACTGAACAATTTTTTCTTGTATGTCTTTGCTTAAATTTACTACGTTCATTTCCAATCCCTCCTATTTAGTCCGTATTGCTTCCTTCTTCGTACTGGATGGAACGATGATATTTTACTTTAATTGCTGGCTTTGGCATCTTTCTTCCCTTTATCATTAAGTATCTTTGCAATGATAATGGTACCAAATACTGATGCAATAATAAGTGCCCAAGCTGGCAAGGATGTAGTTAATCTTAATATTACAGGAATTCCAAAACCTACTACACCTAATTTAGGGAACTTAATAGCAAACTGTCCAAATACTGCGCCAAAGATTGCTGGTACCGTATAGGTTCTAAAGGCATCAGCTATAGCAGGTGGAAAAATACTAATCAGCGCTGTTCCTACAAAAGCCGCCAACGTTACTCCTATAAGATTTGTAATGATCGATCCTACGATACCTAATGTAGAAACAACTTCTGCTTCCTTTGTTCCTGATGGCGTTTCGGTTGCCTCTAAAGCCATAGCTGCACAGGGGAGTCTCAAGTTGGAGATGTTTCCTGATAAGAAGGACATATATGTTCCTGCTAGACCTAAAATAGCGTAGTAGGATACAGGTTCAACAATATAAAATGCTCCAAATAATGCTGCAATCATCCCCCAAGACTTAAGGGCTAAGGATAGTGGAGGAATTACTCCATGAACTATGTAAAGATAAACTACTGGTAAAAAGCTCAATACTGCCGCTGATAATAACGTATACATTCCAATTTTAATAACGGGGCCTTTCCATATTTTATCAAAATCTTGATTATTCATTAATTATTCACCTCCATTGTTATTAACCTAACATAACTGCTGCAAACATACCTACCAACATGGCAATTCCTAATGAGTATTCCTTTGCCTTTGGGAATTTCTCTGTTAATTTAGTCATTACAACCATAGCCACACCACCAACAATTACTGCAATTAGCCTTCCTCCTCCAGCTACTACGTCACCAGAGTTAAGATAACCGAAAACCCCTAGCATTGCAGCACCACTTAATACAGCTAGCCACTTAGGATCTCCCCCACCAATTTTGTCCCTTAATAACTCTAACTTATGGCTAAATAATCCTACGAATACTAACCATCCTGCTCCATTTATCGCCATGGTCCACCATGAAGTAGCTAATGCTTGAATGTCGTAATCAGCTGAACCAAATTCTACCCCTACAGCCTCTGCCCCTACTCGAGCCGCTGTTAGTTCTGTTGGAGCGGCACCAATGATAGATAATCGCATCCAACTCATAGGTCCACCAATTACCGACATCATGCCTACCATAATAATAAATACTGCAACGACAGGACCAATAGCTGTAACCAGACCTGTTCTAAAAGCCTTAGTACATACTTCCTTCTTCATACCTAACTTATCAGCTGTCGAATAGGCAAGTCTTAGATATAAATAAGACTGAATAGCTACAATTGTAACCAAAATAGCTGCGATTACCCATACTCCAAACTCATTTGCAATTTTTAAAATTTCTTGTTGCACGACCTAACACCTCCATTAATAATTGTTATGATTTATAAAAGTCCATATTACTCCTCTCTCTACTTTTCACCTCCCCTAGATATTCCTTAATATTCCTTAGTTGACTGACTTTAGGCGTGTTGTTTTTATATACTTTTTATATACTTATTTTTAAATTCTGCAAATATCTGTAAAACCATTTATGTTGTTTGTAGAAAAATTCTAAATATTTTAAATCCTTGTGATAATATTACAAAAAACAATTGTTTTTTGTAATATTTATACATTTTCCAAAAAAACACACCTAAGTTAGGTGTGTTTCATAAATTTCATAAACTTTAATGTTATTTCTAGCTTTAAGCGCTCTGTAGCATCATTAAGGTTTAGATCACATAATTGTTGGATTTTTTCAATTCGATAACGTACTGTATTACTATGGATAAATAATCTTCTAGCTGCTAAATTATAATTAGATTCACTTTCCAAGTAGGTTTTTAAAGTAAGTAGTAGATCCTCTCCATCATCTTGCTCTAGTAGAGGTGCAATGTCCTCAGTCATTTCTTTAAAGTCTTCTCCTTGAAAGGATTCCCTTCTGATAAGTCTAAAGGGACCTAATTCCTTATAAGTAATAAGATTTTTTTCAGGATATATGTATGTACCAATTTCTATTGCTTTGATACTCTCCATATAGCTTTTTTTAATATTTACGATAGACTCAATGGATTGTCCTATACCGCACCTAAAACGACTATTTAAGATATCTTTTTGTAGATTTAATATAAATTCCTGACATATCTGTTTTATATCTGCATTATTTTTTAATATTCGTTGATGGGCAGCGTATAAAATGACCATACGATTCTCTTCTAACAAACCAAACAAAACCTTATCTTTTGAAAAAACTTGATAAATTCTATGAGCAATTTTTTCTCTATACTTATCTAGTTGAATACTTTCATCATCCTGTTGAATGCAGATGGCTAAATAACTTTTTGCTATATTCAGTTTTAAACTATTGGCCCTCTTATATATTTTTTCATTACTCTTATATTCTCCATATATAATTTCCTGTAAAAATTCATCTTGAAACTTTCCATCAATAGAATTCATATAATATACCTGCTCGTAAATATACACTAACAAGGTAAAAGCAAGACGTAATGAAAAAATATTATAATAATCTATTTTTTTATCATCCTCTTTAACTAGTAAATATCCCGCTTCTATGTCTCCCACCACGATGGGCATTGTTACCCATGTTTCTTCCTGTTTATCTTCTAAATTTTTGATACGATATATTTTTAAATGTTCACATATAATTTCTTTTTGATAACTAAAGACAGGATCTATCAAATCTTGATAATGAAGTTCCTTATATCGTGGAATGTTTGGAAAGCTATATGCCTTGTCCTCCAGTATGTCAAATAAAAGGATGTGTTTTCCAAGTTCATGGTGCAATATCTCTAACACTTCATTAGCCTTTTTCGCTAAAGAGTAGGTACTAGTATTTTTTTTCCTTTTATATTGATGTTCATTGATTCTTATGATGTATTTATTCATAGCCAGAGAATTAACAGCATTGATAGCATCGATCCATGCTGTTTCATAGGGTAAACTAATCAACGGAAAATTTATTTCATTACATAGATTGATGATATCCTGTGGTATTTCCTTTAAGAAGCGATCAACTTTAATAGCTATTCCTGCACTATTCTTTTCGCTTAAAAATAGGACGACATCTCTAAATAACCCTTCATGCTGCTGAAATAAGTATCCTGTAGTAAGGACAAATTCTTTACCTTTAAACCACAGATAACCATCAGGAGCATCAAACAAGGCCACTGCCTGGATTTCTCTATCTAGTCCCCCAGCTCCTGCTATCAAGTCACACTTCTTAAAAAACTTTGATGCCATTACTTCCCTTACTGTAACCCCCATACATATCCCTCTCTTTAAGTAGCTGAAAATAATTTTATACTTAATATTCTGTTTTTTCTTCCTTTTCCCTCTTTTTCACATTTTTATATGGTGATAGTTTTTAAATGTTTATCCTCTATAATTAATTCGCTTGTGAATCGATCCTGAAAGGAATACCCCTATGCTTTACTTTATAACGTTGTAACTGTGATTTTTGCACATAAATAGGAGTCAATAAGTTTTGACTCCTGTTTTAACTAATACTCTGGTAAAATCGGCAAATCACAATTCCTAACTCTAGCAGGATAAGGGATAACTTGTTTATATGGAGGGGGATTAAAATTAGCATGTAAATCTTGTGTTACCGGTATATCTATAGGATTTTTATTACTATCCTTCTGACTCCTTAATATATCTACAATCAGTCTTCCAATCTGTCGTCCGAGCTGTAGCCCCTCACTTAAGTCTGATGGAAAATGCACCCCTCCATATAACCGTGAAGTAGAATTTTCCGTGGCTAATTTTTTCAAGGCTTCAGCTTCAGGAGGAAAGAAATAGCTTAAGATCACCTCGGCTGTTCCTGATATAACAGAATGTCCTGAGGGATATGCAGGAAATTTCGGCGTGCAAATTGCTGTAATAAGGTTTTGAGCCAATTGATTTGGACGAGGAACATCCCAAAGGTACTTGTAGTACCAAGTAATAACAAATGCATCGTTAATTCCTGCCTGAACTGTCGCAAGCACACGTGCTGCTTGCACTGGACTGAGGTTATAGGTATCTAGCAATCGATCTATAATGGGAGTCCATTGTTTTGTAGCTGGACCGTCTCCCCAGTATTCTGCAATTTCCCTTTGGTGACAAGTGATATTGTTTAGTGTTTCTTCAACAACCGATAATTCTTTGCAAAAATTTATATTGTCTGGATGCTTTATAGTAAATCTAATAATTTTTCCATCTAGTGTAGTAAATCTCCCATCTCTATTCCTCTTTATAAAATATAATGGCCATGAACCAGCAGTTGGATCAATACCCCTAGGGAGTTCTTTCTCCCCTGCATAAGGTAATTGGGACCATTTTTTTTCACCTTTTTTAGGTTGTTTTCTTTTGTTACACTCATTTGTCTTTGTATGATGTATGTTTTTATTATTAAACCTTATATACTCTACCATTTCACTTGAAAATACATATGGTGTTTTCTTCATAATCACTCCCCCATTACTACATAGTTTTTATTCCTATACTATATGAAGAAGCGACTCCCTGTGCTACCTAGCAAAACCTTACCTTTATGAAATTTTTCATAAACTATTGGATTAAACTTGATGTAAGAAAAAACCGTCATTACTTATCCTCCAAATCTTATTTCAATCAACACTGAATCATTTAAAATAATAGAGCAAACAAGGACCGTCCTCATCACCCATATTTGAATAAAATAGGGTATTGCACTTAAGTCACTAACTATAAGTTGCAATACCCTATACTCTTTATGGTTCAGATAGTTCAAACTCTTTAACTTTTTATTTATAAGAATTTCAGAACTTTGACCTTCTTACTTTAAGTCCTATTTTGATTGGTGTTTGTTTTTATAAGAATGTCTTTAATCTATCCATTACGACTAAACTCATCTTTTAGAACAATTATCATCAACTACCTCTTCGATCTTTTCGAATGCTACTGGTTGCCGTTTTTTACCCATTGTGCCACAGTAACAGTTCGTTTTGCCTGATGTTTAACAGCGGCCTGAACATCTTCAATCATTTTACCATCTTGACCAACAGTTACAGTTGTTCCATAAGGATTTCCTCCAGCTCCAAAAATAACTGGATCTGTATAGCCGGGAGGTGCTATAATTGCTCCCCAATGGCACATAGCTGTATAGAGGGATAAAATTGTTGCCTCTTGACCACCATGAGAGTTTTGTGCAGATGACATTGCACTTACCACTTTATTTACTGTCTTACCTTCTGCCCAAAGACCACCAGTTAAATCGATGAACTGTTTCATCTGTGATGCCATAACACCGAATCTGGTTGGAGTACTGAAGATAATCGCATCCGCCCATTCTAAGTCATCTGGTGTCGCCTCTGGAACATCTTTTGTTGCTTCAACATGGGCTTTCCAGATCGGATTTTTTTCAATAGAAGATTGTGGTGCGAGCTCAGGTACCTTTAATACTTTTACTTCAGCCCCTGCTTCTTTTGCCCCTTCTTCAGCCCATCTAGCTAATTGATAGTTTGTACCACCCATGCTGTAATAAACTACTGCTAATTTTACCTTACTCATATGATCTCTCTCTCCTTTCAAATTATGGAAATTTTAGCCTTTCTTTTGATAAATTCAATAGATATCCTAATACACTGCCGAAATATTTCAAGATATCTTTACTAAGAATAAAGCACTCTGTACATCTCAAGACTATTGGCAATTGTCCTTAACATATGGAACTACCTATTTTACAAAGCCAATATTGTATTATCTTCTTTTATAAATGTATACCTTAGTTTGATCAATCTAAACAAAACCTATTTAAATAATTTGTAAAATTAAATAATTTCACTTAACATTCAAAATTCAACAACCAAAAACAGAGTATTGTTTCTTAAAATTCCTAAGAAATAATACCCTGTTTTATTTTATGTTGAATCTATAGCGTCCTTAATATATAAGGATCTTTACGTACTCAACTTCAGAACTATAACAAAGCAGCTTCTAAGCATTTCGCTAGCTATAACCCTTAGTTATTCCATATTTATACCTCTATCGATCTAGTAAAACCTAACGAAGCCAATATCGTTCCTTAAAACTCTACCCTGATAGCTGATGTGGTCTGCCCTGCTACTTGACGGTTTCTAATAAAATTTTAGTGGGAATAGGTATTAATAATTGATTTATCAGCTCATCTCGCTTTCTTATGACATGTAAGAAAGAAAAGACGAAACAAAATAACCTCAACAAGGCTTACCTACTTCTTAATGACAAGACATTTCGGAGTCTCATGATCATGTAAAAATTCTAAGTCTGCTATATTTAATTCATTTATATTAATAGATTCAACATTTGCTGATTTATGTTCACCTAACCAGATGCTCCATATTTCAATCTCATCTGAGATTTGTAACTGTTCTTTCAAATAATCTATAAGTTTTTTTGCCCTTAGTTCTGTATACCGCCATTTTAACTCTGAAAAATATTGTTTGCTTGAATATTCCTTTGCATATTCAGAAGAGTAATACATATCATGATTAATCTCCATTTCATCCAAGTGTTCTTCTTTATCACAAATTAGGATGCTTTTTTTATCTCTATCGAGTTTTGTGTCATTGATTATGAAATCGCTAAGTTTTATATCCCGTTTTAGCGCCTCATTAATAGATATAAATTCTATATATGGATTCTTAACTTCTTTTAATAATATATCACTTGCTAAAAATTGGAATAAGCTCATATTTTCCTCCTACATAATAGTCGTATTTTATCTCCCGTGTTCACGACCTTCATCAACCCTTACAAAGACAGGCCAAAAATGCTGATGGATTTTGGAAACACTCTGTTATACGCAGTAATTTACGAAAATAACCACTTCTTAATTATTTGATTAATAAATACTATATACAATGTTTTCTCATTACAATACCATTTTCTTTATAATTATTTTTATACTTAAAGAAATTTTCTATCTTCATAAGTTCAATATAATTATTTTGTTTATATATTTTTCTTGCACTATCCCATTTTTCAGAAACTATTAATATTTGGGATTTTATGTTGTTATACTTATTAACAATTAAATCGGTAGACTTTAAGAATATTTCTTTCCCAAGACCTTTTCCTCTATAGTTTGGTAATAGTCCCATTGACGATATATAAAGTTCCGTACCATTTGGATTATGCAACTGGCTTATTGAGTGCCCCAAATCAAACCACTTGCTATCAATTTTTTCTTCATACTCCCAGATCTCAGTACTTATATATCCAACAACAGTATCGTTCTTCTCTACGACATAAAATCCATCATTAAAAATTTCAATTCTTTCTAAAAAAACCTCTTCTTTCTCGCAAATTTCTAATTTGAAACATGAAAACTCAATTTTCATAATATCTTTTAAATCCTTATTTGTAGCAACTCTAATAGTATAATTATCCTCCATAACTTCCTCCTCACTTAAAATCAGATAACATCTCTTCCGGTGAAGAGAGGCGGTGCTCTGACCATTCCCTCAATACGTGCAATCCGCACCTCATGTAAACACAATGGTATATATAGTCGCCTATTCAGCTCCAACAACCCACCCTAACAACCTTTTCTATTATCCAAATTTATGAATTATAGTTTATGTTGCTTCTTTGATATCAATTTAGGTGATTTTGATTGCTTACGACGTTAGAAACTTAATCAAGTAGACCGTTTTCAGTCTACTTGATTATAAATTCCTCTATAATTTTCAGGTAATAATTCTGCTATTTTCTTCATTATATATTTTGTGGCAAAATCTTCATATTCTTTTTTATCTTCCTCTTTTGCTCTTTGGGGAAATTCAAATTGTTTTCCAATGTTGATATGAACATCTGCATAATTAAAGGTTTCTGCGCTCATGTCTCCTTCTTTATTTATAGGTAACAATTTTTCTGTCCCATATAAACCAATAGGTACAATAGGAGCACCTGTCATTTTTGCTATAAGAAAGATTCCTTTCTTTGCTTCAATCAAACTACCAGTTCTACTTCTAGTTCCTTCTGGGAAAATCAGTAAACTTTCCCCTTGCTTCACAAGATTAATAATTTTCTTAAGACCCTCTTTATCAGCAGTATTAGGTTTTATGTTTGTAGTCTTTATTACATTAACCCCTATACTTGTAAGAGCATTATTTGACAGCTTGACACCTGCTATAAAAGTTGGATTAATCTCTTTTAAAGCCTTGTCTAGAACTAATCCATCAGAATTGCTTAAATGATTACATATAAAAATAGTTGGTGTTTTTATTCCCTTTAAGTTTTCACTTCCCTCGATAGTTATATCGGCATATTTTTTTAGGTATTTATCAACAACTTTTTTAGATATATATGTAACAAGTTTATCAGGCAAAATATTTATAAGTTTTGCCGTTGTAGTGGATATCATTTGCTTACTCCTCCTGAATGTTTCTATACTTGGAATTATGCATTGAAACACGTAAAATGTCTAACAGTAATTATTTCTACTAACTTAAGTTACTTCGGTTACTAACGATGTTAAAAATCCAACAAGAATTTCAAATATAGGTGACCTCCTGATAAATCACTGGAAGCCTTTCTAAATAATCACACTTTATATATAAAAAAATGTATTCATTTGAATAGCTAATATCTAATCAAACAAGCTGTAACTTCATTGAAGTATATTTTGATTTTCCTTCAGTAAAGCCAAGTTTTTCATATAATCCCTTTCCATCCTGTGTAGCAGAAAGGTCAATTGAAGACAAGCCTAATTGTTTTGCTTCATCAATTATTCTATATATCACTTTTCCGGCAACCCCCATTCTGCGATACTCAGGATATGTAAGTACATTGAGCAAAGTACCTGTTTTACCTGTAATGAATGTTGGATTTGCAGGCTTTTCTGATATTACAAGAAATGCTGTTGACACTACTTTGTTTTCTATTTCAGCTAATATAGCTATAAAATCATGATTAATATGTTTTACATAATATGCTGTCAATTGTGAACGTATTGTACTCTCTTCATCTTCTGTTAAATTGCCTCTGTCAGCTAACAGGTAATCAATTCGAAGTTTAATAAGGATGTCGATATCGTCAAAGGTTGCTTTACGAATATTCATTTTCCTACGCCTCCATAATATATAATTAATTGCAATACATTTCAATATATATGACAGTAATAAAAAATCCAAAGATTTATCCACCGAAATCCTCGTGTTATCGGACGTCGAACACCCCATCATTCAGAATTCGTCATGGAGGACGAATCCTTAAGTTTTTATTAATACAATATCATCTCCTGTTCCGTAATCTCCTTGTCCATATATATTCCAATATTCTTCAAGTAAGTATTCTTGAACTATTTTTTGTTTGTCTGCATCTTTTATTTTTATAAATCCTGCCTTTTCATATGCTCTTACAGCACGTTCATTTCTTTTTGATGGTCTAATTATAAACCTATCTATATATAACTTTTCTTTTAAGTAATCACAAAATAACCTTATAGCCTCTGATCCAAAACCCTTTCCACAATTCTTTTCTATTGGCATCCATATATCAAGTTCAGCACTTCTACCTTTTAGATGAAATGATGAATAGCATATAGCTCCTATTTCTTCACCCTCATGCTTTATAATCCACAATTGACCCTTCTGTGGCTTTGAGCCATCAAAATAGTAATTTTCAAAATCCTCGCAATACTCATCCCAGCTCGGTATCGGATGGTCTTCAAAATTAGGTGGTCCCATATGATTTTTAGCAGTTTCTGATAAACATAACCATTCATATGCTTTTCTTTTATCTCCTGATTTTGATGGTTCTAAAGTTATTTGCCTTCCTTTAATCATTTTCATTCTCCTTATTGTTTTTCCCCCCGCAGGACGCGAGGTAGTTTTGCGTTGGATTTACGATAAACCTCTTGCCATTTCCTAATTACTATATATTTTCTTCAATCAGTTGTATCAATTCTCTTGCTCTGCTAACCTTATTCATCATTAGCATTCCAAGCAAACTGCCTTTGATTTCGATTCGTATAGAATTTTCATGAGTTTTAATGGATTTTATCTCTTCCCATTTAACAAACCTCCCCATATGATAAATTCCTTTTTCATAAACTATAATTTTCTTCCATCCTTCTATGACGATTATTAATAAATATAACTGAAAAAGAACTGCATCTCCAATGGCTGCCGACTCTAGCATCCAAAAATTAAACATAGTTCCTATCGCAAAAAGTATTGCTACTAATGTTTTCATCTTAGATTTATGGTAAAATGCCTCTATCTTATTTCCGCCATATTTTTTCTGCTTAATATAGCTTTTTATCATCTTCTGTAATTCGCAAATGACCAAAAATATAATAAGCATATTAAAACCTAAAACCCATTTAAATAAAGAATAAATTAATCCCATTTCCTTTTCCCCTTTGCTAATGCCACTTTAGCTTCAAACTTTTTCCTTTCGTTAAGCTTACTGTTTTTTTATATTTCATAAAAAAATACTATACAAGATAATTGATCTCACTTTCTAGCGCTTTTCTTATTTGTTATCACATATGCACCAATAATTGCTCCAAGTGAAATATCCCTAATTACAACAACAACTTTTTCTTAGGATTGCCATATAAACGCCTCGCATTGCCGAAGTCTTTGAGCTAACCCCCAAAAGAATACTACTTGACAGTGCTTCACTTCCAGTGAGAAGGTGTAATCAAACATTACTACTTTGTTCCCACTCTTTTGCTAAAATTCCATAAACAATATGATTAACATAATGGTCATACAACCACTCTGCCTCCTTAATCATCCCTTCTTTTGTAAAACCTAGTCTTTCTGGAATAGCTCTACTTTTATGATTGTACTCTGCACATCTAATTTCTACTCTGTTCAAGTTTATATTAATAAATGCATAGTCAATAATAGCTTTACATGCTTTCGTCATAATACCTTTCCCCACATGTTTTTCACTAAGCCAATATCCTATGCTTGTGTATTTATTCATCCAATCAATATTATGATAGCCTATAATTCCTGTAATTTCGCCTTTATACCATATCCCTGCTTGAAAACCATTATTTGATGCAAATTGATTCATTGTAGATTCAATAAATGACTTCGTATCTTCACATGTTTTTGAACTATCTACCCATGGAAGCCATTTCCTCAAATAAGCTCTATTACAATCAATCAGTTTGTACAACTCTTCCGCATCTCCATTTTGAAGCAACCTAAGTTCTATATCATTCTCAACGACATATTTAAACACTTTTTCACCTCTCAAACCATCAAACGACTCAAAATTAAGACTTTTAATCTTAACTCCAATATTGAACTTTCTTCTATCGATCCTGGCACTTTCAACACCTTTGAACTAAAACCTAAAGGAATGCCACCTTGATGGTGCTGAACCTGCCCTTGCCACGTGCCAGCACCTTTATGCAAATGCATTGTTACAACATTTACCACGTCACAGCTCCAATATCTTTTTTTCCTAAACCCTAAAATCATTTAAAGGCATTATAAAATTCTTTTAACTCCTCTTTTGCTTCTTCTGAAAGATTATGCCATCGAATTCCCTGAATTGCACCTTCTAAAGCATATAACCTATTTATACAAGCAGAGTCGTCAATACTTTTTATACTCAACCAAGCTTGTTTACTTCCAATTTCAATTAATTGTTTATAGGTTTCTATTCCAACTTTATTTAATTGTTGTTCCACTATTTTACCAATATTAGGAAGTGTAGATAATTCACCCATACCATTATCCCTCCATTCAAATACATAGTAGATATAATATTAAAATTGAAGCTGACGCAGGTAACATCTTCCAAAACAGTTCGATACAAAACATTGGTTTAAATCCTTTGCATCTTAAATCAAATGTGCTTTAAAAAAGTCTTACGTATCTTTATACTGACTTAATTAATACATCTTAATTTTCTTTATTCCTAAAATCATTCTATAATTCTAAGGTATGTAATGATGCAACACTATCCCCTTTTTTTATATAGGAATCTATTTTTTCTTCCCCGTTAATTTTCAAGTTGCTAAATTTAATAGGAATTCCTCTACCTAAATAAAAGTTAGGATGATCTTGAAAGTGAAAGTGAAGATGTGGTTCGGTTGAATGTCCTGAATTGCCACATTTACCTATTATTTGTCCCCTTTTAACAAAGTCCCCTTCCTTTACTTCAAAACTACTAGGTATAAAGTGAGCCATAAAACAGTACTCTTTGTTTTCATGTTCTATTATTACAAAGTTTCCTCTAAAATCTCTGGCCAAAAAGTCTAGTGTCATAGTGCCCGGACGTGGATAGTCTCTAATACCATCTCTAACTTTTATTACTTTTCCATCTCCAGGGGATAAAATATTTTTACCATAGCAATAATAATCTTTAAGATTATCTCCATTATTTATATGTCGTTTATTTTCCCAGTCAGCTATAACAAAATCATATGCATATCGTTGATTTATGACATCCCATGAATGAGAATCTTTTTTTTCAATGCCGCCGCTAACAATTATCCATTCTCCTGTAAACGGCAATGTATATTTACCCTTTTGCTGAAAATCTTTACGTTCTGATAAACGTATCATACCTATCACCTGGTAAAGCATTTGAAAAAGCTGAAATGGATTAAATAAAGACAATATAGATGAGCTAGAATATTTAATAATGGTTTTAATCTTACCTGCCCTTTCAGCAGGTCCTGGTAGTAAAAAAGAATCTTTCTTACTGTTTACGTCTTGAGTATTCTCAAAGGAATTGCTTATTAAAATCATAAAAACCCCTATTAAAATTGCTATTGCTAACAAAAAGAAATATTTAGGTAAGAATAGCCCTAAAATATATAGGACTATTCCTATTAGCCCCAACAATTTAAACAATATACTAGCATTTTTCGCCCATGGAAGAGTTAGCGAAGCAAAGATAAATCCTGTTATAAGCAGTATCCTTGTTATGTTTACTAGATCTTGTGGTGGATTAATTGTTCTCTCTATTACTATCAGCACTATTTGAAGTATAGCTGATGCTTCAGCTATGTTTTTTAAAATTGAAAAGATAGATTCTCTATTCATATAAGTAATTTCCTTTCTGTTATCCTATGTACTAATTTTTTAGAGATGTCACATAAGATGGCTTTTGCAACGCCTTCGAACTGGACTCCAAAGAAATACTTCTTGAAGGAGCTTGTCTCCCAGCGAAAAGGTTTGGGTGGAAGCGTAGCAAGAGCTACCAATGCATTGTTAGATGCTGTCCCATGACCCACAAAGCCAGAGCCACACAGACGTAAGACCTTAAACCCTACTCAAGTCTATATACTTATCGAAGACAAAGCTACATTACTTTATATGCGGACTATGCTAATATCTTCATCTATCAAGCATTTTCTTTAAATAACCTTCATTGAGCAAATGTACTGTTTCAAACTTACCTCTATAAAAAACAGCCCAGTTATTAAACACACAGGGAAGTTCTTTCGCTTTTTCTAATGTATCAACTTTTATTAGTTTAACGGTAACATCATTTGCATTGCAAAAGGTTTCAATTTGTTCTATACAGTTTGGAATATATGGGCATTGCAAACCATAATAAATAGTTAGCTCTTCACTATCTATGTTTTGCTTTTTTGCATTGGTTGCAAACCCCGGCTTTGAGCCATCAAAAGATAATGCCATAAGTTCATACTCACCATCAATCATATCCACCGTTTCAAACCCAAATTTCTGCATAAACTTTTTGTCTGAAAGAAAAGGTTTTTTCTTTTTTGAGCTGATTATGCAAACACCTGCCTTATCTTGTTTCCTTGCATCTGTTATACAATAATCCAGTAATTTTTTGCCATACCCTTTTCCTTTAAAACTCCCTGAAACCCAAAGACAGTAAATATAAATATAATTATCGCCAACAACTGGCACCCATGCTTTCTCAAGTGATGTATATTCAATAAAAACCTTACCTTTTTCATTTAGTTTTCTAAATACATGACCATCTGCGACCCTGTCGGTAAGCCATGTTCTTTTAACAGCAACACCATGTTGATGTTTTTTATCGGCAATAGCACAACACAGGTGTTCACTTGTAATATTGTCTGTGGTTAAATTTATAAATTCATTGCTCATCGTTAAAACCTCCTTATCCAAAAATACATTAATATCTCTAAATTCATTACTTAACTTAAATCAAACTCCATTTGTCAAATGTAACGTCTAACTTTACTCATATATTTTATATACTCTTCTCCGAATTTCCTAATACACCATCTTTCTTCTGAAAGAATAATCCAGTGCACTGATATTTGAAAACTTATTAATAACGCAAGAGTAATGGAGCAAAAAAGCTTGCACGTTTAAGTGCTTCTTTGTTTATCACTTTTAAAAGCCCATATCTAATAAGTATAATTGGTATCACTGTCAAAACAGCATTCATTTTATCCCACTTTCTCGATCTTTTATTTAGAACTTAAGTTTTTTCCTCGGCGACAGGACGGCGCGACCTTTGCACGATACGTCATAGAACGTCTCCGTGTTCAAGCTACCCGATTAATACAAATTATGTTCATCCGTATATAAAACTTGATAAGAAGAATCTATTGCTTCATATTCAATACTATTAAATTCATCAATAGCACCTTGATATATCACCATCCAAATACCATTCTCCACGTCTGTTTCAATACTTGGGAAACCTATAAAGTTAACTCTAATTCGTTGAATGTTAATATCATTAACAATCCCATAAAAAGCCCATAACGGTACCTTCCGTTCATTCACATCAGCATCATTAACCATAGCCCTATTTGCTATAAAAGGGGACTCATTATTTGTTGCGAGGTCTGATGTAACATTTGCACTACGCCAAATACCATTACCCATATTCAAGCTGCATCTTACTCTAAGTCGATTTGGCGCAACTCTCCAAAGTAATACTTTGCCACCATGAAATTCAATTTCCCCAACATTCCCACCATAAAAGTCTTTATTAATCAAAACATCTTTCGCTTCTAAGTTTTGTGCTTTTGCAGCACTCTCTAAATCAGATATCTTTTCTTCAGCCTTAATAGGTAACCTATCTTCCATCTTTACTTCAACATTATTAATAGATTTTGAACATCCAGGAATTATCATAATGATTAGAGCAAATACTATCATAGGTACTTTTCTCATGATGAGCTGATCCCTCCTAGTTATTTTTTTGTATTTAATACAGCCTAATGTCTGGCATTTGAGGTGCCTTTGAACTTGACCTAAAGGGGAGGTGCTTGCACCCAGTGAGAAAGTATGGTGCGCTGATCTTTCCCTCAATACATGCTGGCAGCACCTTTATGCAAATGTATTGTTCTCGGATATCATACGCCCTTGACTCAGAGGGTGACAGGACGTCGCATCCTTAAACTTTTCATTTGGCAACAAAGAACAACATATTCATATTGTGTAGTATGTCGATTAAATTGTATATTCAAATTTTTCTTCAATGCTAATAACTTTCCCGTTTTGGACTTCAATAAAATGAGGTTGCGAAGTCGTGGAAACAGGAAACCATCCACCTCTGTAGGTGGTGGTAGTTCACGAATCATGTACCCTAACTTCAAATACGAATTATGCATATCTCAAAGATAAATTGGAATTTATCCCTATGCCATTAAAGGAAACTCACTGTATAATAGAATGGCTGTGAATATAAAATTCTTCTTGGCTTGGTCGGTATTTTTTCTCCAAGCCTTCCAAACCCTCGTCAAAGCGCTCAGCTTCTTTTTCGTCTATCTCAAGTACAGGACTTTGATAGTAAACCCATTTCCTTCCGTTCAAGACATCGGGTTTGAGTTCTTTCACCATCATTGCCGCCGGATATGTCCCATTTTCAAGACAGACATTGTACTTCTTACAGCTCTTAAAACCATGGTTTACATAGTTGCCAGGGTTTCCAAATATTACAATCACATCATACCCAAGTGCCACCGCCTGTTCAAAGGAATGCTCCATTAGCTTTTTTCCATACCCCTTTCTCTGATATTCCGGTAAAATGCAAACTGGACCGAAAGTAAGGATGTCTTTTTCTTTCCCAGATTCATCAATTAGTTTTGCTCTAGTATACATGATATTCCCGATGATTTGATTATCAACTTCAATCACAAAATCCAGCTCCGGCAGAAAATCTTTGTGGCATCGCATAACATGAACCAAGTAATGTTCAACGCACCCCGGGATGTATAGATTCCAAAAAGCTTTCCTTGTGATTTCTTCCACTTTCTTATAATCTGTTTCTTCTTCACTTCTAATCTTAATCATTTTGTTCATTTACAAACCCTCCGATAATTTACTTAAGACTAATTTTTTGTTCCTTTTCACGCTAAGTCCATTGAATGTAATGAAAAATGCTTTTTTCCCACACCAAAAGCTATATAATTTCTGTCCTTATCACTGCCAAGCTTATAGGTAGGTATTTGATAAGATATTACTTCTTTCTAATTCAGAATAACACTCCCTCATGTGAATTGGGATGTGCCTTGAAAAGAATATGTATATGGTCTTTATCATAATTCCATTCTAATGATGTTATATTATAATTGTCTTGAATGTATTCAAGTATTTCTTTAAGTCTATTAGAAATAACATTATCAATTACTTTTCTCCGATACTTTACTACCAAATCCTAAATGATAATTTAGTAAGAATACTGATAGGAGAATTCTTGGTGAGGATGTTAAATAAAAAAGTGAACTAATTTAATCACACATTACGCTAATCATTTTTCTTTCCTAGTCTCATTGGACAAATTACTCTGCATTTATTACAGTTAACAGTATTAAAGCCTCTATCATTGGTTCCATATGTATTCTGTCTGCATTTTGCCTGATTTGCGTTTCGCCCGTCCAATGCTTGAGACGGGCAGTTTTCGATACACAGATTGCAACCATCTATACAGATACTCTCCGCAAGTGAGTCGGAGACAAGATCAAGCTCTGTAAGAACTATTCCTAAAGTCAACAAATTACCATGCTTTTCGTTTAGTAGTAATGTGTTTTTTCCTAGTGTTCCTAGTCCTGCGAGTACAGCGGCATGTTTCATGGATATCAGACCACGTCCTTCCAATTTTTCTGCATCCCAGTATTCATAAGGACCATCTGAGGGAAGCGGTACAGCATAGCCACTATAGATCCTTTCAATCTCTTTTGCAGCTTTTAATGCGACCCAATCAACCTCTGGACATGTGCCATAATTGAAATGACCGTATATCAGTCTTGGTTCTATCATAGTCAGCCCTTTTGGAAGAGCTATGCCGAACACAATAACCGATTTGCAGTAGGAAAATATATCTCTTGGGTGAAAGCCTGCTGGTGCATCAGAAAAGCGGTCAATGTTAGCGACACCACACACATCCGCACCAAGGTTCAATATAGATTCTTTGATTTGGTTCTTCACTCTTAAGCCGTTACAGAAAACTTATAAAAAGTTATAAAATAAACTTTTGTGTTTCTTTCCTTGTTCATCGTGTCCGATTTTGCCTATGCTACTTTCGTTTGATATAACACTCCAAAGGCATAAATTCCTCATTAACGTATGAGTACATATTAGCAATATCTTTTAAGTGATTAAATTGCTAATTCACCAAAATTTTTAAGATTGACACTAGCATTTTTATCCCTATCTATCTTATTGCCACATTCACATATATAAGTTCTATCAGATAGTTTTAAATCTTTATCTATAGCCCCACATACTGAACACATTTTAGATGATGGATAAAATCTATCTGCTATGATAAATTTTACATTATTCCATAACGCTTTATATTCTATCTGTCTGTAAAATTCATAAAAGCATTGTTCCCCAATTGCTTTCGCTAAGTGTTTATTCTTCATCATATTACTTACTGCTAAATCTTCTAAAACAATAAACATTGGTTCTCTGTTTACTATTTCACAAGTTGTTTGATGTATATAATTATGACGAATACTTTTTAATTGATGATGCACTTTTTTGAGTTTATTTTCTAATTTTATAATATTGCAAGTTTTCTTATAACGACTACCCTCCTTATTCATTTCATATTTTTTCGATATTTTACGTTGCAATCTACGCAATTTCTTTTTGATTTTCTTTACTTTTGATGTCTTATTTATATTTTTGTATGGTTTATCTATGTCTGAACATATTGCCAAATCCTTTATTCCAAGGTCGATACCTATTCCTTCGTTTGTTGGTTGTTTAACTTCATCTTCATGCTCAATACCTACGCTAACCCACCAATTTAAACCATCAAAGGATACTCTAGGATTAATGTATTTCTCATTTTCGCCAAAAGGAATCCTATTGTATTCAGCTAATCTAACCCAATTTAACTTTTGTTTATTTTTCTTCTTACTAGTACTAAAACCCTCAAATTTTACATGAGTACCATTGAATTGTATCTTCTCAACATCTTGATAAAATTTGGGAGCTGATTTCTTCCTGCTTTTAAATCTAGGAAATTTACTTTCTCCTTTAAAAAATCTTTTATAAGCATTACAAGCATCTTTTATAGCTTGTTTTGTCACGTTGTTACTTATGTTGTTTAGCCATTCATAACCTTCCTGTTTCTTTAATTGCGTAAACTCTTTTCTTAATTCGCCATCATTTATAAATTTGCCACTGTTTTTATAGTTTTCTTGTTGTTTAGCCAACCCCCAATTATAAGCAAACCTACTAGCACCTGCATACTGAAACAACTTAGTATTTTGTTTATTGTTTGGGATAAGCATTACCTTAATTCCTTTAATCATCTTCTTCAATTAACTCCTTCACCATTTTTCTCGCTTTATTAGCTCTTTTTCCTTGTAGCCTACAACTAAATACAGTTATTATTTGAACTAAATCTTCAACAAGTTCTTGTTGCTCTGTTTTTATCATCACTAATATTTAAGACTTGTTTTAATTGTTCATTTGAATAATATCTGTATCCATTCGAGGCAGTATGGTCAGGTTTTAATTTTCCACGCTTGTCCCAATTTCTCAATGTTTGCGTTGTTCTTCCAATTAATTTTGAAAATTCATGTATAGTATAATATTTCAATTACACCACCTCTAAGAAAATAACACCATGCAATATTATAAAAATAAAACAAATTTTATAACTTTTTATAACATATTTTTAACTGTTAGATGCCTCCTTTTACATATTTCTATTTGAATAATTTTTACTTGGCAGTTTTGTACAATGCAAACGATGTTTCTTGCACCCTTGTAGGAATAGCTTCTTATGCGAAGTTCAATATTTCTATATTATTTTACTTATCAATTAAAAGGAGCTTCAATTTCTTCCCATTCTTTTAATTCTTATCCGATATACTCTTCTCTTTCCCAAAAGATTTCTTTAAAGATAAATTTAGTCTACTTCATATAATTCTATAAAGCCTATATAAATCCTTTGATTTTTTTACAAATAATAACAAATTTTGTATTAAAATCTAGGTAAGAAAAAAACCGAGAGTTTAGTTCTCAACTTTTATTGTAACAATGTATAGTTCAACCTTTTAGCTACTCTCTAATAGCTTTTAATTCATTCTGAAAGTCTTAAAGTACTTCTTTTGCTATTGCCCTCATTGAATTTTGAACCCGTACTATAACCCAAATAACCACACCCCAGCATATAACCTATTTTCCTTACTTCATATGAAATGATGATTAAAATGCAATTATATAAGCTTAATACCTCTAAGTATTTACAATGCTTTCACCAAAAAACCGCCATCAATTTGTAATACGATTCACCGTACCACTTTAACTGCGTTTTTTTTAAATAAAAGAGTCAAAAGGAACTGTTCCTCTTGACTTGATATACTATTCTCTCTTTAAATTCCAAAGCATCTTCAGTTTCTTCAATTACTCTTTCTATCCAAAAACATTTATCTGCATTATCCTTGATGATATTTTTTAAATAATCGTGAACCAATCTCATATATGAAACTGTCTTATATATAGCACAAAAGAATAATTCCATGGAAACTATAAACTAGTTTATAATGTAAGTATTAGCAAAAAAGGAGGTTAAATTTTGGAGTTCACAGAACAATGTCAATTAGGTCCAGCTACAAACCGTACTGTTATGAAAGCTATACAAGGTAATAAATCAGCCTTTTCTATTTTGTTTAAAGAGTACTATAATACTTCTTATCGTATATCACGCTCTATTCTCAAAAATGATAGCGATATTGAGGATGCCCTGCAAGAAGCTGCTATTAAAGCCTACAAAAACATTATCAAATTAAAAGATGCAGATCTATTTAAGCCTTGGTTTATACGTATTGTTATCAATGAAAGCTACAATGTCCTTAAAAGAAAGACACACCTTCCCCTAGATACTTTAATAAATTGCACATCTATTCCTAATGAGATTTGTAATGATATAGATATAAAGAATGCAATTTTAAATCTAGATGATGACCTAAGACTTGTCACAGTCCTTTATTACTATGAAGATTTATCGATAAAGTCTATATCAAAACTTCTTAATATCCCTGAGGGAACAGTGAAATCAAGACTTTACCGTGCAAGGAATAGTCTTTATGATATTTTGAATATTAAGGAGGATATTTAAAATGACTGATAAATTAAGAGAAAAGATAGTAAAAGAAGATTTTATTATGCCGGACAACACCTCTAAAAAATTAGATGATTTTGTTAATAAGCTACCCGATAAAAAAGTTTTTTATTTGAAGAAATTCATGACTGTGGCATCTTTACTACTGGTGTTCACCATTGTATCTATTGCTGGAGCCTATGCAAATGGTTATAGGCTACAGGATATATACCACTTATTTGGCTTCTACCACTCAGACAAGGATCTCTCAAAGTATGTTGTTATTAATAATACCTCTGTACAATCTGAAGGTATTACGGTAACTATAAATGAATCTATCTTGGATGAAAATAATCTTATATTAAATATGACTGTAAAAAATGATACAGCCTTTGAAAAATCTGATTCATATAATGATCTTGCAGTTGGAGTTATAGAAGGATTTGTGGATGATACGTTAGTTTTTAGCTCTGGGTCTGGTTATGGGGAATTTATAGATCAACATACCTATAATTTGTCTATACAACATATGATAAATACTAAAAATCTTCCTACTAAGTTTGGTTTGAAATATGTAATTAAAACGATTAATGATATTAATGGTAATTGGACTTTTCATTTAGATTTAAACAAAGAATTTATAAACAGTGCTAGTAAGATTGTTGATTTAAATGAAATAATAGATTTTCAAAAGGGTAAAGTAGTAATTAACAAGGTAGCCTTTACACCTATTAGCACAAGAATTTCCCTATTAGGTTCAGCTGACCTACCTGCTCCTAAGTTTCCAGATGATCCTTTGAGGGACGGTTTTATAGTTTACAATCAGGACGGTCAAGAAATACCTTTCATAGGTATAGATTACAATATCGACAGTAACGGAAATTATGTGGCTTCTATTGAATGTGATCCAGTAAATACCACTCCCTCGTCCTTAACATTAATACCATACAAGCGAATCTTTAGTGGTTCTGACAAAGAAATTTCTGCAAAGGTAAACCTTAACAAGCTACCTATTATCTTAACCCGAGATTCTGGAACCACTATATCCATTAATAAAATTGAACATTCTGAAGAAGGCTCCTTGATATCCTTCATATTTGATTTGGTTTCACCCGATAATGCACCAATATTTGTAATCTATGATGAAACTGGCAGCATCATTGAGCCAAAATCTTCTATTGCTAATAGAAAAATTGGCTCCCGTATAGAAGCTACGCTTTTATATCCCAAGTTTCTAGAAGATAAGGAATATGTAATCATTTTGGAAGATTCATATATCTTTGAGATATATGAAAATGAAAAGATAGTACTTCCTATCGAATAGGCTTGAACTACTCTGCTAGTTTCTATATTTTAAATAACTCCTAGTTTTTAAAAATTGAAAGCTAGGAGTTATTTTTTAGACAGTATTTGTAATATTATTATTTATCTGATTTACTTTCTAAGTATTGAACTCGCTTTTCTAACTTTTTTACTTTAGATTGTAAATCAAAAAAGAAGAAGAAAAATATTACCAAAAATGCAGCACTAACTATTTCCACACAACTTTCACCTCCATTATCATTAGAATTGCCTTGAGTTTTTTTAAGATATGTTAAGACTCCTACTTACCTATTCCTCTATAAATTCAAATAGTTCCTCTACTGTTGTATTAAATACTTTGGCTATATCAAAAGCCAGTTTTAATGATGGATTATACCTTTACGCAAATGTTTTGTTATGTGCTGGCCTGTTAGTAGCATGTTTTCTATTCCCACTAAACCGTTTTTAATATAATGCTTTAAAGACAGATAAAGTAGATGATACGCACTTATTGCAAATTGACTATTTTTTACAAGCTTTCAATAAAAGATATGATAGCTTCTCTTTTGATAATCTCTTCGTTAACATTAATATATGATATAGTTCTCCCGTCACCCATTGTTTTTATATCGGGAAACACTATTTCACCTGTTGAAAATATTAAAACTGTTCCACCTTTTGCTTCCTTACCATGACTTGGATTTTGTAGAGAGATTAAGCTTATGCTATAAAGAATCTCCTTACCCTTAAACACTTCTATTTCTTCATCTACGGGTAACTGTCTCAACTCTATTCCCTGTAGTTTTTCCATTAATTGGTTTATTATTAAACTATCTTTCCATTGCTTTGAACCTTCTAGTTTATAATCTATTTGAACTAAGTCCATTTCACTAGATTCGCCATAGATTAACTGCTCTGAAATAACAATTTTTTCTTCAGTATTCGAAGAGCAGCCTGCTAAAATAACTACGATTACTAATACGCTAAAAATCTGTTTTATAAATCTCATTTTATCCACTCCCTTCCAAGTATAAGAAAGCATGTCTCCTTTTTCATCTTATGCATTTCTATCTATATTTCAATTTCAACAGAAATTTACATAATTATCAAAAATAAAGAAGCGCACTTCTCTGTTTATTACTTTATATGTATGTTTGAACATATCTTTTTTATCTTCACTATTAATTTCCTATAGAGAGCTACCATTTTGGGTTACACATATAAGTTCATGTGTATACGTCTTCAATTAAATCGGAGGGCATTGTCAATTAGTGTAATTCAACACAATTTAAAGTTTCCTTTTTTTATTATATATACTTTAATCTTATCACGATCCATGAGTTTTGTATAATATAACCTATAGCTACTTTTAATACATACCCTACAACTGAATATACATCATTATAAATTTCCTTTGTGAACTGAATGAATTAAATATTGTTAATTGTTAATGCTATGTATTGACAACATGACCGACCCGTCATATAATAAACTTAATATGACGGGTCGGTCATAAAAGAAAAGAGGTGTTTACCTGTGCCAAAGAAAACTTTTTTTAATCTTCCTGAAGAGAAGCGTGAAATGATTTTAGAAGTAGCTATAGATGAATTTGCTAGCAATATGTATATTAATGCCAGTATTACAAAGATTGCTGAAGGATCTGGAGTTGCTAAAGGTAGTATGTACCAATATTTTCATAATAAAAAAGATCTTTATAAGTACATTCTAGATCAAATTGGAATCAAAAAGCTTAGTTATTTAAATGAATGGATAGCCAAGCATGCTGAAATGGAGTTTATTGAAACCGTCCGGATGTTATATAGGAAAGGTCTTGAATTTGCCTTTGCTTATCCAAAGCTAGCAAAGATAGGTAATAACTTCATTAATGAACAGGACCCTGTTATAAGGGATGAAATTTTAAGAGACATTACTGCAAAGAGCAATCAATTTTTTATTGAACTTATTGAAAAAGCAAAAGCAAAAGGAGAAGTTCATTCTGGGGTAGACTCGGAAATGGGAGCATTTATGATTTATCATTTTAATAATGCTCTTGTAGACTCTCTTTTAAGTTCAATGGCCTATGAGGAAATTTTTATAAAACAAGAGACTTATTTTAAAAAAGTAGATGATTTATTGTTTATTCTTAAAAACGGATTTGTAACATCAAGACATAAGGGGTGATGACTATGCCAGTATGGGGATGGGTGACTTTATTTATGATCGTTGCAGCGATTATGATACCTATTAAACTAAAGGTTTTAAAGAAAATTATAAATAAAAACAATTCTCGATACGAAGATGAAGAATAGAATTAGGGAGGCTTTTCTATGATAAAAGTTCAAAATCTATATCATTCTTATACCGATGACCATAACTATGCAGTAAAAGACATTAATTTCGAAATTGCTAAAGGTGTTTTTGGCAAGTACCTTTTCTTGCACTTCGGAACTTAATTTTCCCAGCACCCCATTTCCATTATTGGGATTTCATGGTTGAGTGTGTTAGTCTGTGACTTGGACCTGTATAAACCAGCAAATGACTGTGGTGAACCAGCCTATCAATAATAGCACTGGTTAGTTTTTCATCATAAAAAATGCCATTCCACTTACTAAATTCCAGATTGGTTGTTATGATGACGCTTCTTCTTTCATAGCATTCCGATATGACTTGGAACAGAAGTTGTGAGCCCTCCTTCTCGAAGGGGATATAACCCCATTCATCGCATATCAATAAATC